>CALWQE010000059.1 GCA_944383605.1 uncultured Lachnospiraceae bacterium | reverse complement strand
AACCGACCTCCGGCCAGATTATTCTGGATGGACAGGATATCACGGATCTGGATGTGACCGGACGGGCGAAGGCAGGCATCAGTTTTGCCTTTCAGCAGCCGGTGCGCTTTAAGGGCGTGACAGTTCTGGATCTGATCCGTCTGGCGGTAGGAGAAAAGATTTCAGTGGCCGGAGCCTGCGAGTATCTGTCGGAGGTAGGGCTGTGCGCCAGAGATTATATTAACAGAGAGGTAAACGCCAGCCTGTCCGGCGGGGAGCTGAAGCGGATCGAGATCGCTACTGTCCTGGCCAGAGGAACGAAGATGTCTGTGTTTGATGAACCGGAGGCGGGCATCGACCTGTGGAGCTTTAACAATTTAATCCGTGTCTTTGAAAAAATGCATGACAGTATCCGGGGTTCTATTATGATTATTTCCCATCAGGAGCGGATTCTGAATATTGCGGATAAGATTGTGGTAATCGCAGGCGGTCAGATCGTCGGACAGGGCAGACGGGAGGATATCCTTCCGGAGCTGCTGAACAATACAGAAGTAGGCGACTGCAAGTTTTATCAGAAGGAGTGTTAAGTATGGAATTAGACGCGATTCAGCAGCAGCTGTTAGAGGCGGTGGCAGGGCTTCACAGGATTCCCACCGGCGCTTATAATATCAGGGCCAACGGCATGACCGCAGGCAGGCAGTCTACGGAGCATATTGAAATTGTCCCCAAAGAGGACGGCAAGGGGATTGACATTAACATTAAGGCAGGCACAAAAAATGAAAGCGTCCACATGCCGGTGGTACTCAGCCAGACAGGGCTGAACGAAGTGGTATACAACGATTTCCATATCGGCGATGATTGCGATATTACCATCATTGCCGGCTGCGGCATTCATAACGGAGGGGACGAGTCCTCCCGCCATGACGGCATCCACAGCTTTTTCATCGGGAAAAACGCGAAAGTGAAATATGTGGAAAAGCATTACGGCAGCGGCGATGGAAAGGGAACCAGAATTATGAATCCTCAGACCATCGTGCATATGGAGGAAGGCAGCTACATGGAGATGGAGACGGTTCAGATCAAGGGCGTGGATTCCACAGAGCGGCTGACAGAGGCGGATCTGAAGGCAGGCGCGAAGCTGGTAGTGACGGAGCGTCTGATGACCCACGGCACCCAGTCGGCGGTCAGCGAGTTCCGGGTAGACTTAAACGGCGAGGATTCCAGCGCCAATATTATTTCCCGGTCTGTGGCCAGGGACGATTCTTCCCAGGTGTTTATCTCCAAGATCAATGGAAACAATAAGTGCAGCGGCCACAGTGAATGCGACTCCATTATTATGGACAATGCCAAAATCAAGGCGGTTCCGGAAATTACCGCGAATAACCCGGACTCTGCCCTGATTCACGAGGCGGCTATCGGAAAGATCGCGGGAGAACAGATTATCAAGCTGATGACGCTGGGACTGACAGAGGCAGAAGCAGAAGAGCAGATCGTCAACGGCTTTTTGAAATAAGAGTAAGAAAGGTTTTGCAGGGAGGAAATAGCATGGTCAGAGCAATCGTAGGAGCTAACTGGGGCGATGAAGGAAAGGGCAAAATCACGGATATGCTGGCCCAGGATTCTGATATCATCATCCGGTTTCAGGGAGGAAGCAACGCAGGACATACCATTATTAACGATTATGGAAAATTTGCCCTCCATCTCCTTCCCTCCGGCGTTTTTTATCAGCACACTACCAGCATTATCGGCAATGGCGTGGCGCTGAATATTCCATATTTATTAAAAGAGATCCAGGATTTGGAGAGCAAAGGGGTTCCGGAACCGAAAATCCTGGTATCCGACCGGGCGCAGGTACTGATGCCCTATCATATGGAGCTGGACGCTTATGAAGAGGAACGGCTGGCAGGAAAATCCTTTGGCTCTACCAAATCAGGAATCGCGCCTTTCTATTCTGATAAATACGCGAAGATCGGCATTCAGGTCAGCGAGCTTTTTGATGAGGAAATTCTGCGGGATAAGGTGCGCAATATCTGCGCCCTGAAAAATGTGATGCTGGAGCATCTGTACCATAAGCCGCTGCTGAAGGAGGATGAACTGATGGCGCAGCTGGCCTCTTACCGGGATATGGTAGCGCCTTATGTATGCGACGTTTCCGCCTATCTCCATGAAGCGCTGAAGGAAGGCAAACGGATACTGCTGGAGGGACAGCTGGGTTCCCTGAAAGACCCGGATCACGGCATTTACCCGATGGTAACTTCTTCCTCCACGCTGGCGGCATACGGCGCTATCGGCGCAGGTATCCCGCCTTATGAAATCAATAATATTACGGTGGTTGTGAAGGCATATTCCAGCGCGGTGGGCGCAGGCGCCTTTACCAGTGAGATTTTTGGGGACGAGGCAGAGGAGCTGCGCAGAAGAGGCGGAGACGGCGGAGAGTACGGCGCGACTACAGGGCGGCCCAGACGGGTGGGCTGGTTCGATGCGGTGGCGACCCGCTATGGCTGCCGGATCCAGGGCGCTACAGAGGTGGCGCTGACCGTCCTGGATGTACTGGGATACCTGGATGAGATCCCCATGTGTGTTGGCTATGAGATCGACGGACAGGTGACCAGGGACTTCCCGGTTACGCCGAAGCTGAACCGGGCGAAGCCGGTGTGGAAGATCATGCCTGGCTGGAAAACGGATATCAGAGGGATCCGGAACTATGAAGAGCTGCCGGAGGCCTGCCGGAATTATATCGAGGCCATCGAGGCGGAGATCGGCGTGCCGGTGACTATGGTGTCCAACGGGCCTGGCAGAAAAGACATTATCAGAAGAAAGTAAACCTAAAAGAAAAGCAGAAAACCCTGCCGGATGAATGGTTCCGGCAGGGTTTTCCAGTTTCTTTGATTTTGTGATCGGATTATTCTTCTCCATCATTGTCGTGCCGCTTTACAAATTTAATAGCCAGCATGGCAGCGTAGAGCATTACGGGAATGATGATGGTGGCGAAGAGGGAGGCCCGCAGCAGCTGTGATGTAAAGGGCGTCTGGATAATAGCGCAGACCAGCGTTGTTACATACAGCCCCAGGAGGATCACAATTCCCCCCGCCGCCAAAATTCTTCTGATTTTCATGGAATCAGATTACTTTCTGTGATTCTTTACGATTGCTTCCCACAGACCGTTGATGTAGGTCAGGCCCAGGGCGCGGTCATATAAGCCGTAGCCGGGACGTCCAACTTCATCCCAGATCATTCTGCCGTGGTCAGGTCTGATGTAGCCGTCAAAGCTGGTCTCATAGAATGCCAGCATGATCTCATACAGATCCAGATCGCCTTCGCTGGATAAGTGGGGCGCTTCACGGAATTTCTTGAAGCCCAGATATTTTACATTTCTTACATGAGCGCAGGCAATACGGTTCATCTTTCCGAAATGACGGATAATCTGAGGAATGTTGTTGTCAGGAGAAGAACCCAGGGAGCCGGTGCACAGGCAGAGGCTGTTTGCAGGGCTGTCTACCATCTGTACGATCTTGTCAAAGTCTTCCTGAGAATGAGCAACTCTGGGCAGACCGAATACGGGCCATGCGGGATCATCGGGATGTACAGCCATTCTGATGCCTACTTCCTCACATACGGGGATGATCTTCTCCAGGAAGTATTTGTAGTTCTCGCGCAGCTTGTCCTCATCAATATCCTTGTAAATGTTCAGGACGCCTTCCAGCTCTTTCAGACGGTCAGGCTCCCAGCCGGGCAGTGTAAAGCCGTTGCTGTTCTTGGTCGTCTCTTCTACGATCTTCATGGGAGTCATGCCTCTCAGCTCTTCATCATCGTAGTATAAGCTGTTGGAGCCGTCTTCCGGAATCTCTCTGGCCAGGTCTGTTCTTAACCAGTCAAATACAGGCATGAAGTTGTAAACGATAACCTTGATGCCGCACTGCGCCAGGTTGCGGATGGTCTGGATATAGTTGTCGATGTATTTGTCACGGCTGGGCAGACCCATCTTAATATCCTCGTGAACGTTAACGCTCTCGATTACCTCAACCTCAAGGCCGGCATCGTTTACATGCTTTACATACTCCTGGATTGCTTCCAGCGGCCATACTTCGCCTGCTGCATACTGATCCAGTACGCCCATCAGGCCAGAGCAGCCAGGGATCTGGCGGATCTGCTTCAGGGTAATGTTGTCAAAGCCCTCTCCATACCAGCGGAATGTCATTTTCATAGCTTCAAATCCTCCTTAAATGATAATACATTAATTAACAGCACTGATATATTAGCTACATCCACTGTAGCATAAATAACAAAAAAAAGCAAGAGGAATCTCATATTTTTATAGGCAAAAAATATAATTTACCTAAAAAAAACCGGTGGGATTCCGCAAAAATTGCCAAAAAAATATCAATCAAACTGATATGTCAGTTTGCGCGGCATTAACAGGTAATGAAATACGCAGGATATTTTTTCAGGACAGAAGGGAAAAAACCCTTAAAGTAAGACAGATGCCGGTTGTAAAAATCCTCCAGATCGAAGTCGGGGGAACCGGCCAGCAGCAGGTATTCATACAGTTTCTCATGCTCTGCATATACATGCTTCAGATCCTGCTTCAGCAGAATCGATTCCAGATAACGGATCCGGTCATAGTGAGAGCAGACATTCCGGACTGCCGTCCAGAGCAGGGGCTTGTGGGCCGCTTCGTATGCCAGGCGGTGAAATTCATCATCCAGCTTGATGCATCTGTCTGTAGATTCCCGGTCTGTAGCATAAACCAGGCTGCCGGCTTCCGCCATCGTTTGCTCCATGGAACGGAGCAGCTCCCTGGGAACGTTTCCGGCGATCTGCCGGTAAATGGCCGGTTCGATCGTCTGGCGCAGAAACAGCCCTTCCCGTACATTCTGCAGGCTGATGAGGGAAACGCGGGAACCGCTCTGCGGTATGATTTCTACCAGATATTCTGATTTCAGCGTGGTCAGGGATTCGTGCACCGGGGTGCGGCTGATGCCGATCTGTTCCGCTATGTCGTTTTCGTTTAGTGTGCTGCCGGGAATCAGGTGAAGAGTCAGGATGTTATAGCGAAGCACCCGGCAGGCATATTCCCGGTTGTTTTCCTTCTCTTCACGGGGCAAGAGCAAAAGCTGATCCATGTAAAAAATCTCCTGTCAAATGGAATTTCTTCTTAAATTATAGCATTCCGGAAAAATAGTTGTCAACGCAGACGGAGAAAGATGGTGAATATTGTTTTTTGGAGTAAACTGTGGTATGATAACAAAAATGCAGATGACAGAGGCTGCCTTTCCCCGCGGCGGGGAGAAGGACAGAAGAGAATTTCAGATAGAAACGCGCCTGCCGGGATGCAGTCCGGAACGCCCGGGACAGGTTCCGGGGCTGACAGGCAAAGGCCGCAGGCGCCAGGAGGAGAAAAGATATGAAAAAAAACAGATTGAGAATAATGAGTGCTGTGGCTGTGTTGTGTGTGGCTTGCGCAGCCGGCGGCTGTTTCGGCAAAGAGGACGTGGCAAAGTCAGATTTCACAGAATATCCGGAATTTCTGAATACAGCGCAGGATCCCTCCAATGAGACGGAAGGGACAGAGAGCGCGGCGGAAACCGGCGAAGCGGCGGAAAGCGGCGAGACAGGTACATATCCGGAGTTTGAGGGCCATACCTTTGAGCTGACAGACGATCTGGTACACGCCACCACAGATGTGAATGTGCGGACGGAGCCTTCGGTGGACGGGGATATTATCGGCGTTCTGCGGATGCACCAGACGGCAGAGCGGACTGGCATCGGCGACCAGGGGTGGGATCGGATTACCTTTGAGGGAGAGGCCGGTTATGTAAATGGGGCTTATCTGGAAGAGGGGGAAGGCGCGATCCCGCTGGAGACAGAGGAGGAGACAGAAGCACAAACAGAGGAGTCTGAGGAAGAAACGGAAGAAGAGACAGAGGAAGAAACAGCGGAAGCCGAAGCGGAGTTCCAGGAAACCAGCGATACGGTATACGCTGTGGGGCCGGTAAATGTATACAGCGGCCCGGATACTTCTTATGATGTGATTGACGCGCTGGGTACCGGCATGGCTGTGACCAGAACCGGCATTGGCAGCCAGGGCTGGGATCGGATCGAACATGACGGGCAGGAAGGCTATGTGGAGCAGGACTATCTTACAGACCAGGCGCCCGGCGGTACAGGGGAGAATACCGGAAATGCCGAAGAGGGAGAGACTGTGTATGCGGTCAGCCCGGTGAATGTCCGGGCGGAAGACAATACTTCCTCTGCGATTCTGGGCCAGCTGGCCGGCGGTGAAGCGATAACCCGGGTGGAGGCCGGAGCGTACGGCTGGGATAAAGTGCTGTACAATGGTCAGGAGGGGTATGTCAGCGCGGCTTATCTGACGACGGAGAGGCCATAAGAAGGATGTGTTTTCGTTCATATACAGGCGGAACGAAGCGCCGGACGGGGACACAGACTGCAGGGAGGACACGGCGGCGGGGGATTTTGTTCCGTTATTCCCGGCCCGAACAGGTACTAAACCGCTTTCGGCGCGGTTTTTCAGAACCGGACTTATCTTCGGGGAAAGCCGGATGCTTTCCCCTCAGTAAGCTCCTCAGAAATCGGTTTTGTAAACCGATTTCTGTCTGAAAAGCCGCGCCGAAAGCGGTAAGTACCTGTAAATCGGGCCTTCATATGGAACAAAATCCCCCGCCGCCGTGTCCTCCCTGCAGTCTGTGTCCCCGTCCGGCGCTTCTGTGTACAGACTATGGAATACAGAAGCTTTACTGCTCTTTTTCAGCGTTTTCCGCCGGTTTCGCTTCTGTGTCTGGTTCTGATTCCGGCGCCGCGTCTGGCTGCTGGTGCGCCGTTTGCTGTTCTGCCAGCCATGCGGCTGCTTCTGCATCGGATTCTTCCGGTTTTTCCAGTTCTTCAGGCTGTTCGTTTACAGGGTGGTTTTTTGCATAGTTGTGGAAGCCGAAGGTGTAAACCAGGTACCAGAGGATGATCCAGGTGAGCAGAACCAGCGTTCCGGTGCCGAAGGCGTTCTGGAAAGCGATATGGCATAACAGGGCCGGGCACAGGATGGTCAGGAAAAGCGCCTGGTCTTTTTTTCGTTTGATTTTTTTCGGATCTTTTCCCACCATCTGGGCATATGTAGTGAAAATGGTTCCGTAGGAATACTCCAGGAAAAAGCGGTATCCGATCACGGCTGCCAGGCATCCGGCGGTGATATCCAGCAGATATGCCTGGGGGAGCAGCCCCAGCCCAAAGACGATAAAGAGAAGGACGACGCATACGATCAGCCCCTTCAGAAAGATACCGGTGATTCTGTCCTGCAGCTGCCGGCTTTCCTCCGTTTCTTCTATGGGCAGACGGTCCACCTGGTTCAGCAGGTTCCATGAGTTTGGTTGTTTCATCAGCAAATCTCCTGTCTAATCTAATCTTATTTGAAATATTCACGGGAAATACTCACAGACATTATACCCCGGCGCGGCTTTCTTTTCAATCCTTTTCCGCCTTCATCCTAAGCAAAAGTCCCCCTGCCGCCTGTTGGCAGCAGAGGGACCTTATTAAAGGGGAGGATAAGTATTTCTTTTTCTCTTTGGTATTGATGTTTGATGGCTCCATCAGATACACTGGAGGGGATCCGTGTATTTGCTCTCTGATGGATTACTTATATTATGTCCGGAAAAAACAGGGCTATACATGGAATATCTTTTTTTTCATTATTTTTTCCGCCGCATTTTTATTTTCCCGGGTAAACCGGATGAGGACGGCAGGATAGCGCTCCTGGACGGCTTCCATGATATCGACGCCGTCGTCCTTGCCGGGGAGAGAGACTTCCTGGCTTTTCCCGGAACGGGTCCACCAGGTGAAATAAAATTTCCCTTTATAATATCTGCGCGGCAGGCCGGTGAAGGAGGTATGGATATAGATCCAGCAGACGTCTTCCAGAGGCTGGAAGAGGATATGCCCCTCCTGCAGGTTGATGAGATAATGCTCCGTCAGGAAGAGAGAATACGCCTGTTTTAACAGGCGGCCGGACAGCTCCTCCTCCAGTTCAGACAGGATATTCCGCCCTCCACTTTCCCGGCGCAGTCTCCTCAGAGCCGGGTGACAGGCAGGAAAAAGCACATAGAACAGACAGTGAAGGAAGCCGGCGGCGCCTGCCAGGATGCAAAATGGAACCAGCAGATACAGCAGCCGGTTCAGGGGACTGGCTGCAGGAACCGCGTTAAAAACAGGGGAATCGGTTATCTCCAGTATCCGGCGCTGGGACCAGTCCAGACTGACCGACATGGCATCGGCGATTTCGTAGACAGGCTCTCTTTCGTCGTCCAGCGTTCCTCTGAGAACGCCGGGGGAGACAACCGGTTCCGGATTACGGCCGGAAGCAGGCAGCAGATAAAGCTGACAGAAACGGCCGTCCAGAGCGTAATAGTAATGGCCGCTGATCCGGCTTCCGGACATCGCGTCACAGCCGGTATAGTACAGCTGGCCGGGAGAAATCTGATAAAACCGTTTTTCCTCTCCGGAAGCAGCGGCAGTCTGCTCCCCGATGGGAATCCGGGCGTCCAGGGTTCTGGGGAAAAGGTAATCCTTCCATGGAAGAAAAGAGCTGATCCAGAAAACGGTCAGCAGCAGCAGGCTGGGCAGTATTAATCTGTGCAGATAAGAAAAACGGATATATTTCAGAATCATGGCGGCGCCCCTTTTTTTGTATATCTGATATGGGATGTCCCCGCCTCAGCAGGAGGCGGGCAGCGTTTTCCATGCCATTAGTATAAGGGATCGGGGCGGAATAATCAAGAAAATCGGAACGCACATCAGCCGCAGACAAAAGCTGCGCAGCAGGCGGTCTGCGGCTTCCATGGCGAAACAGTTACTTTTGGCTTGTCTTTCCGCGAAAAACCTGATAGACTATACCGGAATAAAGAAAGGGTGATGTTCTGTGGAGGCTTATACAACCTTTGCGATGGTGTACGATCAGCTGATGGATAATGTCCCTTATGGGGAATGGTGCGATTATCTGTCCGGGCTGCTGGCAGAATACGGCTGCCGGGACGGCCTGGTGCTGGAGCTGGGCTGCGGAACCGGTTCCATGACCCGGCTGCTGGCGGCCAGAGGCTATGATATGATCGGGCTGGACAGCTCAGAGGATATGCTGAGCATTGCCAGGGAGAAACAGCGGGAGGAGAGCGGCATCCTTTATCTGGAACAGGATATGACGGAATTTGAGCTGTACGGTACCGTGGCTGCGGTGGTCAGTGTCTGCGACTCTCTGAACTATATAACAGATTATCAGGAGCTGGTACAGGTATTCCGGCTGGTGAACAATTATCTGGATCCGGAAGGCGTATTTATCTTTGACATGAACACGCCGTATAAATATGAAAGGCTGCTGGGAGAGAATACCTTTGCCGAGAACCGGGAGGACTGCAGTTTTATCTGGGAAAATGATTATGACCCGGAGGAAAAGATTAACGAATATGACCTGACGCTGTTTATCCGGGAGCAGGATGGCAGATACCGGAAATATGAAGAAACCCATTATCAGAGGGCTTATACGCCGGACGAGGTGCGCCGGGCCGCCGGGGAGGCAGGGATGGTTTTTGAGGCTTGTTATGCGGCGTTTACCCGCAGCCCTCTGGCGCCGGACAGTGAACGGATGTATTTTGTGCTGAGAGAGCGGGGAAAGCAGCTGAAAAGACAGGAGGAATAAGCGATGGAAGATTATATTATACGGGCTACGGCAGGAGATCTGCAGATTCGGGCTTTTGCC
>CALWQE010000058.1 GCA_944383605.1 uncultured Lachnospiraceae bacterium | reverse complement strand
AGGGGACGGCTTCTGGTCTCATCAAAAACGGCCAGATCTTTCGGGTCGTTCAGAAAATTTCTGGTAAACTGGCAGACGGTTTCCTCCTGCTCCAGCCGCAGGGCGCCGCCGTAATCGCCAGAGGATTCCCAGGGCAGATACCGGCTGTAGACGTCTGCGTGGGCCGCCCGCCCTCTGCCGCGCTCCATGCCAAACAGCATGGCCTGTATGAAGGCGTGGAGGGTGGATTTCCCGCTTCCGTTTTTTCCATATATGATGTTGATATGGGGGCCAAACTGAAATCCGGCGTGGTGAAACCTGCCGAAATGCCGGATGGAAATTTCTAGTATTTTCAAGGCTCGGACTCCTTTTTTGCGTATTTTGCGGGTTTCCGTTCCTATCGGATATGATCCAGCAGCGCCTTTGTACCGTAATACAGGGCTTTTTCACGGATTTCCCGCTCCTGGGGAGATTCGGTTTCCTCTTCTGGCAGAGGGCTGCCCAGCGCCTGGATATAGGCGCCGATCAGGTCTCCCTCGTGCTCCCGGGCCAGCCGGGCAAAATCGTAGTCAGGTTCTGTCTGATCCTGAAATTCCAGGATACGCCACGCAGGATCCAGCATGGCCCGGCTGAAGGAGATGTCCGGGTCGCGCCGGCCGGTCAGCCGGATTTTATAAATATGCCGCACCCCTTTTCCGGCAATGGCCCGGCTGATCTGCTCAGCCAGCAGCATACCGGTCGTCTGGGGCGTTACGGGAAACTCCAGGGGAACATATTCGGCGCGGGCGCAGGGAATCCACCGGATATCGGCGCGCTCAGCGGTAATTTCCCCGACGGCATAGCCATGGGGCCCCAGATCATTGGGATCAATAGGCTCTAGCGAGCCCGGGCTGACGATACGGTCGGAAAAATCCATGTCCGGCTTATGGATATGTCCCAGGGCGACATAGTGGAAGCCGGCCCTGGCCAGATCCTTTCGATGATAGGGACAGTGCCTGTCATCTCCGCCGTGGGCCAGCAGAATACGGATGGTTCCATCCTCCGGGACAGGCCCCCAGGGATAGAGGGGGGAGGCGTCTTCCCTGCTGTGATAGCTTCTGCCGTAGACGGAAGTATTCAGGTCAGAAAAGACGACTCGCTGCAGGCGGGCCTCCTGGAAGAATATCACCTGGGGGCACCATGTAAACTGACGGTAATTAGAGCTGGCGGAAATATAGTCGTGATTACCGGCAATCAGAACCACCCGCGTATGGGTCAGGCGGGAAAACAGAGCGTTGACCTCCTTTAGTTCCCGCTTCAGCGGCTGCCGGTGGAAGAGATCGCCGGCGATCAGAAGCAGATCGGCCTGCTCTTCCTCGGCCTGTCCCACTGCCTGGGCGAAGGTATCCCAGAGATCTTTCGCCCGCTCAGAAGACCATGGGAACCCGGAATCAGGGACTGCGCCCAGATGAGGATCGGCGATATGGATCAGTTTCATGAAAAAACCTCTTTCGTTTACCGGAAAATACGGAAAAGCGCCGGAGCCGTCCCGGAATGCAGGGACGGCTCCGGCGGCAGATTACAGGTCACAGTTGCCTACTGTTCTGGGGAAGGGAAGGACATCCCGGATGTTGGACATTCCGGTGAGATACATCACTGCCCGCTCAAATCCCAGGCCGAAGCCGGAGTGACGGACAGAACCGTACCGGCGCAGATCCAGGTAGAAGCCGTAGTCCTCTTTGTTCAGGCCAAGTTCATCCATACGGGCGGACAGCTTCTCCAGGCTGTCTTCACGCTGGCTGCCGCCGATGATCTCGCCGATGCCGGGAACCAGGCAGTCCATAGCGGCCACAGTTTTGTTGTCGTCATTCATCTTCATGTAAAAGGCTTTGATCTCCTTCGGATAATCGGTGACGAAAACAGGGCGTTTGAAAATCTGCTCGGTCAGATAACGCTCGTGCTCTGTCTGCAGGTCGCAGCCCCAGGATACCTTGTAGTCAAATTTATCATTATGTTTTTCCAGCAGTTCGATGGCTTCGGTATAGGTAACATGGCCAAACTCAGAATGCAGCACGCCGTTTAACCGTTCCAGCAGCCCCTTGTCCACGAACTGGTTGAAAAACGCCATCTCCTCCGGCGCGTGTTCCAGCACATAGGAAATGATATATTTCAGCATTCCTTCCGCTACCGCCATATTATCATTGAGATCAGCGAAGGCCATCTCCGGCTCAATCATCCAGAACTCAGCCGCATGGCGGGTCGTGTTGGAATTTTCCGCCCGGAAGGTGGGGCCGAAGGTATATATGTTTTTGAAGGCCATGCAGAAGGTCTCGCCGTTGAGCTGGCCGCTGACAGTCAGGCTGGTTTCCTTGCCGAAGAAATCCTTGCTGTAGTCAATGGAGCCGTCCTCCTTCTTCGGCGGGTTAGCCAGATCCAGCGTAGTAACCTGGAACATTTCCCCGGCGCCCTCACAGTCGCTGGCAGTAATCAGCGGAGTGTGGACATAGACGAAGTTCTGCTTCTGAAAATACTCATGAATGGCGAAAGCAATCAGGGAGCGTACCCGGAACACAGCCTGGAAGGTGTTGGTTCTGGGGCGCAGATGAGAGATTGTCCGCAGATATTCAAAGCTGTGGCGCTTTTTCTGCAGGGGGTAATCCGGGGTAGAAGCGCCTTCTACCGTTACGGTATCGGCCTGGACCTCGAAAGGCTGCTTCGCCTCAGGGGTGGCCACCAGAGTTCCTTTTACAATGATGGAGGCGCCTACATTCAGCTTGGAAATCTCCTGGAAGTTATCCATTGTATCATGGAATACCACCTGCAGGGGTTCGAAAAAGGTTCCGTCAGAAACCACAATAAAGCCGAAAGCCTTTGACGCGCGAACGCTTCTGACCCATCCGCCCACTTCTATCGTCTGATCCAGGTACTGATCAGTGGATCGGAATAAATCGCGGATATTTACTAAGTTCATAACAATTTCCTCCAAATAATAAATGATTTCTTCGTTTCACAGGAAACTGCGTTCCCTAATGAAACAAAAATGCTCCGCAGGATTCTTTTTTATGGATAAGTGTATTATAAACGATTCCCGTGGGTACTTCAAGGGCAGAAAACGTAAACCGGCTGAAATAGGGCATACGTCACAAAATGATAAAACGTTTTCTCTAATAAAAATGAAAATATTTTATGAATTATTTTAAATTTACGCACAATAACAACAACATTTTCACCCAAATTTTGGTAAAACACAAAATGTATTACAAATTTCAATTCAGATATTGACAATACAAGGTTAAAATGATAAGCTTGGACTGTAAGAGGTAAAATGTTTTAGTAGATTTTTTCGGAAAGGATGCTATGCCAGCAAAACGGATTGGAATTAAGGACATTGCGGAAGCGACTCACGTCTCTTCAGGCACCGTTCACAGAGCGCTGAACGGGAAGGCAGGCGTAGGCGAGAGTACGAGAAAGTTAATACTGGATACAGCGAAGGCTATGGGCTATCAGCCTAATATCAATGCCTCCCTCCTGAAGAGGAAGCCGCTGCGGATCGCAGGCGCTTTTCCGGCGTATACGGAGAATAACCGTTACTTTTATCCCTACGTCTGGCAGGGGTTCCGGGAGTGTATGGCGGATATGGTGGATTATAATATCGAGCCGGTAGAGGTTCCTTATTATACCGGCCAGGGAGTGGGCTCCCAGAGAAATGAGCTGCTGAACCTGTGGGAGCAGCAGAGGGGAGAGCTGAACGGCCTGGTGACGATCGGCCACATGGCCCAGAAGGATATTTCCATTCTGAAGAAATTTACGGATGAAGGGATTCCGGTTGTGCTGGCCTGCGATGATGTGCCCAGCGCACCCAGGCTGTGCTGCGTGCAGGCGGATCACATCATGACCGGACGGATGGTTGCGGAGCTGCTGGCCCCTCAGATCCCGGAAGACAGCCAGGTGCTGATCTGCGCCGGCGATGTGGATGTCCCCTCCCATTATCAGACGGTTCAGGGCTTCGAAGAGTTTATGAAGGAAGCGGGGCTGAACTGGGAGCTGATTAAGGTGTACGGCGATGACAATGCCACCGAGGAGATTTACCGGCGGGTAACGCAGCTGCTGGAGGAGATGCCTCAGATCCGGGCCGCTTATTCTGTCAATGCCCGAAACAGCCAGGTGCTCTGCCAGGCGGTGCGGGAGCTGGACGGACAGAGGCGGATGCGGATTGTTAGCAGCGATATTTTCCCGGAAAATATCCGGAATCTGCGGGAAGGAATCTGTACCAATATCGCTTATAAGAATCCCAGGCAGCAGGCTTATCTGGCTGCGAAAATCCTGCTGGAATATCTGATGAAGCATCAGAAGCCTCTGGAAGAGGTGATGTATGTAAATTCAGAGATCGTCTTCCGCAGCAATGTACATGTATATGAAGCATAATCAGAATGATCTTCCTGCCAGTCAGGAGTTCAGCAATAGAAACCATGCCATTATCAAGGATAGGAGATGTCGAAAATGGAAAGATTAAGCTATGAGGTGCTGGAAAAGCAGAATTACCAGGGGTATTTATTAAAGGAAGCGCCGGAGCGCGTGCTGCAGTTCGGCGAAGGAAACTTCCTGAGAGCGTTTGTGGACTATTTTATTGATATGTCCAACGAAAAAGTAGGCTTTAACACAAAGGTTGTCCTGGTTCAGCCCATCGCGCCCGGCCTGGCGGATGTGATCAACGAGCAGGAGGGCCTGTATACATTATATTTAAGAGGCTTTGAAGACGGCCACAAGGTAAATGACAAGAGAATCATCAGCTGCGTCAACAGATGCATCAATCCCTATAAGGATTACCAGGCTCTTCTGGACTGCGCGAAGAACCCGGATCTGAGATATCTGGTAAGCAATACCACAGAGGCTGGTATCGCTTATGATCCTTCCTGCCAGTTCGATGATGCGCCGGCCAGCAGCTTCCCCGGAAAGATGACCCGTTTCCTGTATGAGCGTTTCTTAAACTTTGGCCAGGAAAAGGGCAAAGGCTTTGTTATCCTGTCCTGCGAGCTGATTGACCATAACGGCCAGGAGCTGAAAAAGTGCGTAAATCAGTACATTAAGCAGTGGGGCCTGAGCGATGCATTCGCGAAGTGGGTTGAGGAAGAGAATATCTTCTGTTCTACTCTGGTAGACCGTATCGTAACCGGATACCCCAGAACAGAGGCTGATCAGCTGAACGAGGAAAACGGCTATGAGGACAAGCTGCTGGATACCGGCGAAGTATTCGGCCTGTGGGTAATCGAAGGCCCGGACAGCCTGAAGGAAGAACTGCCCTTCATGAAAGCCGGTCTGCCGGTTATGGTGGTAGCAGATCATACGCCTTACAAGCAGCGTAAAGTGCGTATTCTGAACGGCGCGCATACCAGCATGGTGCTGGCAGCTTATCAGTGCGGCCAGAATATCGTCCGCGACTGCATGGATGATCCGGTGATCTATGGCTTTATGAATAAGACGATCTATGACGAGATTATCCCTACGCTGACACTGCCGGCAGAAGAAGTAAAGGATTTCGCGGCGGCTGTAACAGAGCGTTTTAAGAATCCTTTTATCGACCATGCCCTGCTGTCCATCGCCCTGAACTCCACCTCCAAGTGGAAAGCAAGAGTACTGCCCAGCTTAAAGGGATATCTGGAGAAATTCGGAAAGCTGCCGAAGAACATGACGCTGTCCTTCGCCGCTTATATTTCCTTCTATCACTGCGATCACCTGACCGAGAACGGCATGATCTGCAAGAGAGGGGACGAGGAGTATACCGTAAACGACGATCGTTTTGTTCTGGAGTTCTATGCGGAGCATAAGGATGACGATCCGAAGACGCTGGCATATGCAGTATGCAAGAATACCCAGATGTGGGGCGAGGATCTGTCTGAGATCCCCGGATTTGCGGACGCTGTGGCAGACTATCTGGTACAGATCAAAGAAAAAGGAATGTACGAGGTTCTGAAGAGCGTACAGTAAGGAAGGCTCTCTGCCCGGCGCAGGAGCCGGGGCAGGAAAAGCGGAATATTTGGTACAGAACGGATTCCCCCGCTTCAGGCGGGGGAATTTATCAGATGAGATAAGACTTCCAGGCGAGTCCTGAAAAAACCGGAGGAAGCAGGCCAATGAAACCCTTTATGGACAGAGATTTTATTCTTTCTACAGAGACAGCAAAAAAACTGTTTCATGAATATGCGGAGCCGATGCCGATTGTGGATTACCACTGCCATCTGGATCCGATGGAAATCGCAGACGACCGGAAATTTGAGAATATTACCCAGGTCTGGCTGGGGGGCGACCATTATAAATGGCGTCAGATGCGTTCCAACGGCGTTTTGGAGGAGGAGATCACCGGCAGCGCGCCGGATCGGATCAAGTTTCAGCGCTGGGCGGAAACGCTGGAGCTGGCCATTGGAAATCCCCTTTATCATTGGAGCCATCTGGAGCTGCAGCGGTATTTCGGCTATGACGGCTGTCTGAACAGGGATACGGCGCAGGAGGTATGGGAACTGTGCAATGGGAAGCTGCAGGAGGATTCCATGAGCGTCCGGAATATCATGCGCCGCTCCGGGGTAAAGCTGGTCTGCACCACCGATGACCCGGCGGACGGGCTGGAAGCTCATGACAGGATCGCCAGGGACAGCAGCTTTGAGATCCAGGTGCTGCCGGCGTGGCGGCCTGACCGGGCGATGAAAATCAGCCAGCCGGGATATCCGGATTATATCCGGAAGCTGAGCGAGGTCAGCGGCGTGGCCATAGACAGCTTCCGGAAGCTGAAGGAAGCGCTGCGTGTCCGGATGGATTATTTTCAGGAGCGCGGCTGCCGGGTGTCAGACCACGGGATCAACTATGTGGTATATGAACCGGCGACGGAGGCGGAGCTGGAAGAAATTTTCGCCGGGAGGCTGGCGGGCAGACAGCTGAGCGGGGAGGAAGAACGGAAGTTCCAGTGCGCCTTTTTGCTGTTTGCCGGGCAGGAATACAGCCGGCGGGGCTGGGTCATGCAGCTGCACTATGGATGCAAACGGGACAATAACACCCGGATGTACCGGCTGCTGGGGCCGGATACAGGCTTTGACTGTGTGAACCATGAACCCTCGGCCCGGGAGCTGACAGCCTTTCTGGACTGTCTGGACAGCGCAGGAGAGCTGCCGAAGACCATTCTTTATTCCCTGAATCCCAATGATGACGCCGTAATCGGCAGCATTATCGGCTGCTTTCAGGATGGCAGCGTGCCAGGCAAAATGCAGCAGGGCGCGCCCTGGTGGTTTAACGATCATCAGGCGGGCATGAGAGCGCAGATGACCAGCCTGGCCAACCTGGGACTGCTGGGGAATTTTATCGGAATGCTGACAGATTCCAGAAGCTTTCTTTCCTATACAAGACATGAGTATTTCCGCAGGATTCTCTGCGACCTGATCGGCGGCTGGGTGGAAAATGGAGAATATCCGGCTGACTGGAGGACGCTGGAGAAGATCATCAGAGGAATTTCCTACAATAACGCAGTGCGCTATTTTGGGTTTAACGTGCCGGTGATCGAAGGAAGCCGGCCATGACATACGCTCCGCGCGGCCTGGGCCCGGGAAAACAGGGCGCCGGCACAGCAGGGCGGAGCCGGAATTTTGTGTGCCGCTGGCACAGCAGAAACATATGGAGGATGAGATGCAGGAATATATTAAAATCCATCAGAATGACAATGTGGCGGTAGCCCTTACGCCTCTGGCGAAGGGAAAAAACGTGACGGTGGCCGGCGATGCCATTACGCTGGCTGAGGATATTCCCCAGGGCCATAAATTTGCTCTGAGAGAGATCAAAGCCGGAGAGGAAATTATTAAATACGGTTTCCGGATCGGTTTTGCCAGCCAGGATATCCCGAAGGGAGGCTGGATCCATGTACATAATATTAAGACCGGCCTGGGCGAACTGCTGGAGTATCAGTATGAGCCTACCGGAAAGGACGTAGCTCCTACAGAAGAGGCTTATTTTATGGGATACCGCCGTCCTGACGGAAAAGTAGGCGTGCGCAATGAGATCTGGATTATCCCGACGGTAGGCTGCGTGAATGACATTGCAAGCCTGATTGTAAAGAAATCTCAGCAGTACATTCAGGGAGATGTGGAGGATATCGTTACATTTTCTCACCCCTACGGATGTTCTCAGATGGGAGACGACCAGGAGAATACCAGAACGATTCTGGCAGACCTGATTAACCATCCCAATGCCGGCGGCGTGCTGGTACTGGGCCTGGGCTGTGAAAACAGCAACATTGATGTATTAAAGCCCTACATCGGGGAATATGATGAAAAAAGGGTAAGATTCCTGGTATGTCAGGATTATGAGGACGAGGTTGCCGCTGCCCTGGATGTGATTAAGGATCTGGCCGAATATGTGGGCAGCTTCCACCGGGAGAAGATCAGCGCATCTGAGCTGATTATCGGTATGAAGTGCGGCGGTTCCGACGGCCTGTCCGGCATTACGGCCAATCCTACGGTAGGCGCGTTCTCGGATATTCTGATTTCCAAGGGCGGCACCACCATCCTGACAGAGGTGCCGGAAATGTTTGGCGCGGAAACGATTTTAATGAACCGGTGCGCAGACGAAGAGATCTTCCATCAGACCGTGAATCTGATCAATGACTTTAAAAACTATTTTACCAGCCATAACCAGACGATTTATGAGAATCCTTCACCGGGCAATAAAAAGGGCGGTATCTCCACACTGGAGGACAAGTCTCTGGGCTGTACCCAGAAATCAGGAAGCGCGCTGGTGCGGGGCGTGCTGAAGTATGGCGAGCAGGTAAAAGCTCATGGCCTGAACCTGCTGAGCGCGCCGGGCAACGATCTGGTATCCTCTACCGCGCTGGCGGCGGCGGGCGCCCATATCGTCCTGTTCACCACAGGCCGGGGCACACCTTTTGCCTCACCGGTGCCCAATGTAAAGATTTCCAGCAATACTGCTCTGTATAAAAAGAAATCCAACTGGATAGACTTTAATACAGGGGAAATGGTAGAGGGAAAATCTCTGGAGCAGATGTCTCAGGAACTGTTCCAGTTCGTCCTGGATGTCGCTTCTGGAAAGAAAGTAAGAGCTGAGGAAAATGGTTTCCACGGCATGGCAATTTTCAAACAGGGTGTAACACTGTAAAACAGATTACATACATACTGATCAGCCCCCGGTTGCTTTTCTGCAGCCGGGGGTTTATGATTATCATATGGAACGGATTATTTTTCATATTGATGTGAACTCTGCATTTTTAAGCTGGAGCGCCATTGAGCGGCTGAAGCAGGGCGAAGCCGTGGATCTCAGAACCATTCCCGCTATTATCGGCGGCGATGAAAAGGAGCGCCGCGGCGTGGTATTTGCCAAATCGGAACTGGCCAAAGCCTGCGGCGTCCGCACCGGAGAGCCGGTCTCCCATGCCCTGCGAAAATGTCCCGGACTGACCATCGTCCCGCCGGACCGGCCGCTGTACCGCCGGTACAGCCGGAGGCTGATGGAACTGCTGTCCGGGTATACAGATGAGCTGGAGCAGATTTCCATCGACGAGTGCTTTCTGGATTATACCCATATTGCCAGAGGCTTTTCCTCGCCGGTGGAAGCAGCCTGCCAGATCAAAGACCGGGTGCGGGAGGAACTGGGCTTTACGGTTAACGTAGGGGTGGCGCCAAATAAAGTGCTGGCAAAAATGGCCAGCGATTTTCAGAAGCCGGATCGGGTACACACCTTATTCCGGGAAGAAATTCCGGCCAAAATGTGGCCCCTTCCTGTGTCGGAGCTGTACATGGTAGGCCAGGCCAGCGCCAGACGGCTGAACAGCTTCGGCATCCGTACCATTGGCCAGCTGGCGGCGGCGGATCCGGGCTTTCTGGAAAAGCAGTTTAAAAAGCATGGCAGGCTGATGTGGGAATATGCCAATGGGATCGATGACTCCCCGGTGAACGCTGCGAAACGGGCGCCAAAGGGAATCGGAAACTCTACAACGCTGAGAGAGAATGCTGTAACGGAGGAGCAGGCCAGGCAGGTTCTTCTTTCCCTGGCGGAGGAGGTTTCCCGCAGACTGCGCAAGGAAGGGCAGATTCCCGGTACTGTGACAGTGGAGATCAAATACCATGATTTTGTTTCCGTATCTCATCAGCGCCGTCCTCTGCGCCGCAGCAATACGACCCATTTGATTTATGAGGAGGCCTGCGCGCTGTTTCACGAGCTATGGAACGGCGAGCCGGTTCGCCTGCTGGGGATCCGAACCTCCTCTCTGACGCCGGAGGATGAACCGGCGCAGCTGAGTATTTTTGACTACCTGGCAGATGCGGGACTTTCTTCCCAGGCGGCGAAGCAGGAGACAGAAGCAGAGGAGGCCAGGCGGGAAAAGAAGCAGAAAAAGCTGGATCTGGCGCTGGATCAGATCCGAAAGCGGTATGGAAAGGAAGCGGTGGTGCGGGGCAGTATGCTGGGCGCCGGTAAATCAGAAGAGCCGGATGAAGAGAACCGGCACAGATAGACGGAGGTTTTATGAAAGCAATATTTTTCGACATAGACGGAACCATTATCAGCGAGCTGACGGGAGATGTGCCGGAGAGCGCGGCCGCAGGGATCCGGGCGGCAAAGGAGGCGGGGCATCTGGTATTTATTAATACGGGCCGCACCTTCAGCTGCGTGCCTGAAGCGTTAAAGCAGATGGATTTCGATGGATTCCTGTGCGGCTGCGGAACCCATATTTTGTATCACGGGAAAGAGCTGTACTACTGGCAGGCTTCGCGGGAGGAAACAGAGCTGGTGCTCCAGGCAGTGAACCGCTGCAATATGGGGGCGGTGCTGGAGGGGAGAGATTTTATCTGGTTCCAGGACAGAAGCCGCCGCTTTCCCCAGGCGCTGTCTATCCTTCAGGTGTTTGAGCATATTTTTCCTGTCCGGGTGGGCTGGGATGAGGAAACGCCGGTTTTCAGCAAATTTATCGCGTTTTCCGATGAAAACAGCCGGGAAGAAGCGTTTTTCCGGACAATATCTCCTGCTTTTTCCCCCATCGGGCAGTCCGGGCATTTTTATGAGCTGGTACCCCGGAATCATACGAAGGCAACGGCTATCGACCGGATTCTGGAACAGCTTCACATAAACCGGGAGGACGCCTGGGTGTTCGGCGACAGCAGCAATGATCTGGCCATGTTCCAGGCAGTGCCGAACGCGGTGGCCATGGGCCGGCACGACCCGGTTCTCACCCCTTATGCTTCTTATATTACCGATACAGTGGAGAATGATGGGCTGTATAAGGGGCTGCAGGCGGCGGGTCTGATTCCGTAGAAGGCGGGCGGCGGTTCACTTTTGAGAATTGGCGATTATTTTTTTGAAATTTAATGATGGCTTAATCTTCTCCAGGCTATAATAAGACCAGAAAAAGAAAAACAGCAGCGATTCGGTTGATTTGGTTATCAGCAATCGGTAAAGCGAGCGGATGAGAAATATCTGTTTAACATGAAGCTTAGGAAGGAGTTATCAAGGATGAAAAAATGGTACGGAAAAAATAGCATGGAAGAAATGAATGGAAAAAGAGCGGAATGGAAGGGAACAGGCAAAAGGACGGCGGCAGCGCTGGCAGCGGCGCTGACTGTGATTGCACTGACAGGGTGCGGCACTTCTCCTCAGCAGACGCAGAATACAACGGCAGCTGCAGCGGGCACAACAGCTGCAGCAGAAACGGCGGCGGTTCAGCCTCAGAGTACAGAAACAACAGCGGCGGCGCAGACCGGGGAAACGACAGCTGCGGCAGTGAAGCCTCAGGCGGCGGGAGCGGAGACAGCGGTAACAGAGGAAGCGGCCCAGCAGACAGCCCTGGATCACGCCGGACTGACTGCGGAGGATGTGACCTTCCTTCATACGCATCTGGACAGAGATGACGGCAGACTGGTGTACGATGTGGAATTTTATTCCGGAAGCAGTGAATATGATTACGAAATTGACGCCCAGACCGGCGAGATTGTTTCTTATGATTATGATGTAGAATCTTACAATCCGGCAGCAGGCACAGGGCAGAGCCAGACTGACGGCTATATCTCTGAGGCAGACGCAAGAAACGCGGCCCTGACGCACGCTGGCCTGGCGGAAGCGGATGTTACTTTCGTGAAAACCCATCTGGACAGAGATGACGGAAGAACCGTATACGATGTGGAGTTTTACTCCGGGAGCAGTGAATATGATTATGAAATCGACGCGGTAAGCGGTGAAGTCATTTCCTTCGACTATGACGCGGAATCCTACCAGATGGCTCCTCAGGCAGGTCAGGATCAGAGCGGAGATTATATTACTGTGGATGAAGCGAAAGCGGCAGCTTTTTCCCATGCAGGAGTGGCGGAAGCAGACACCTCCAGGCTGGAAGTGGAAATGGACCGGGATGACGGAAGAACCGTTTATGAAATTGAATTTCATGTAGGCTGGACAGAGTACAGCTATGAGATCGATGCAGTAACCGGACAGATGCTGAGCTACGATATGGATAATGATTAAATGTCAGACTCGTCAGCAAGGCCTGGCGCGGGACTCTTCCCGCATCTGATATAAAGATACTGGGGCTTCGGATGCCGGCGCAATCCCAATGGGATGCGCCCGGCGTCCGAAGCCCCTTATCTGTCCGGCTCTATCCGATGCAGCCGGACTGGGCCGGATCAGTCAACCTTCCACAGGCCGGTAGCCGGATTCTTTACGAAGTAAAATTCTTCGCCGTTGGCGTCTGTGTGGAAGCCATCGGTTAAGGTTTCCGGATCGTACAGCTTGTACGCTTCATTAATGTCCATCCACTCATAGCCTACGCTGTTGATTTCTTCTTTCGTCATCTTAGCCGGATCTGTAGCGTAGGTGATGGTGAACCGTCCGTCAGAGGAGCCCTGGATCAGGTGAGCCGCAGACATGATGCCGTTGCCAAACGCGCCTTCATTAAATAACTTCAGCACATAATCACGGCCCTTATAGCCGAATTTTCTGGTCATGGCGTCCATCTCTTCATTTTCGCCGAAGGCGATGATGCCAGGCGCCAGCAGGATCAGCTCGCCGCCGTCCTCTACGATCATACGGGTTCTGTAAATACCCTTGTTGCCTACCCAGGTCGTTTTTAACTCTTCCGGATTCAGGTATGTTACCACCTTCTTCACCCTGTGGGGAACATGGACAATGTTCAGCTCCTGAGAAAGTGCTGCCGCTTCCTCGAAGGGCTTTCTGCTGTCGCCGTAGTACAGGCCCCGCAGGCTGATATCTCCGTCCTCGGTTACAGTGGTAACAGTCAGGATGTATACCAGAGGCAGATCCTTCAGGTAATGTTCCTGCGCATAGTCAAATACTCTTCTGGCCGGGGTGTCCCGCACGCCCAGCGCCTTTTCCATGCCGCAGATCGCGCTTAACATATGGGACTTGTTAATCATCTGCCGTCCGCCTACGCCAACGAAGATATTCTTGCTGTAGTTTGCCATGCCTACTACTTCGTGAGGCACAACCTGTCCTACGGAGATGATCAGGTCATAGCCGCCGTCTACCAGGTTATGGTTTAATTCCACATCAATATCAGTAGAATACAGGCCTTCGCTGATCTCTTCCACTACTTCCTTGGGAACAAAACCCAGAGAAACCGTATCAGACTGCCAGTTGTGGTACAGGATATGGTCGTCCGGAACAACATCCGCAAAGAATTTCTGCTTTTCCTCTTCGTTCAGCGCCATATGTGTGCCTACCGCAGGCATTACGTCCACGACTGCGCCGGGAGTCAGTTTTTTGTATAAGATCTGAGTAATATCGCCAGCCATGGAATAGCAGCGGGTGTAGTCGGGAGGCAGTACCAGCACCTTCTTCGGGTTGGGGAACTGTTCCAGCAGCTGATCGATGTAGGATTCCAGTTCAGCCTGGCTGATAACGCCGTCTTTTTTGGATACATAAAGTTCTTTCATATCGAATCTCCTCCAATATTCTGGGTATAAAACCGTTCTTACATATAAAAGTATCACAGCTGGAAGTGACTGTCAATCATTAGGTGATTGCCGAGTTGACTATTTCAGGAGAGACGGGTACAATAAAGGCAATGCCTGGCGGCAGGCCGCAAAAAAGGAGGGATGCCGCCAAAAGACAGGAATGACCAGAAAGCAAAAATGGAGGTATGGATGATGATGAAAAGCAATATTACACGGGATGAGGCGCTGAAACTGCTGATGGAATATAATAAAGAGCCTTTCCACATTCTCCACGGGCTGACTGTGGAGGGAGCCATGAGATGGTTCGCCCGGGAGCTGGGATATGGGGATGAAGAATACTGGGGGATCTGCGGACTGCTTCATGATATTGACTTTGAGAGGTATCCGGAAGAGCATTGTAAGAAAGCGCCGGAGCTGCTGAAAGGAGCAGGGGTGGGAGAGGATATGATTCACACGGTGTGCAGCCATGGCTACGGGCTGGCTTCTGATGTGAAACCGGAGCATGAGATGGAAAAGGTACTTTTTGCCTGCGATGAGCTGACCGGCCTGATCGGCGCCGCGGCGAAAATGCGTCCTTCCAAAAGTGTGATGGACATGGAGGTGTCCAGTCTGAAGAAAAAGTTTAAGGACAAACGATTCGCCGCAGGCTGCTCCAGAGACGTGATCCGCGAAGGTGCGGAGCTGCTGGGCTGGAGCCTGGAGGAGCTGATGGAGAAAACCATTCTGGCCATGCGCTCCTGCGAGGAGAAAATTAACCGGGAAATGGAGAGCCTGGGGCTGTAGCGCGCCGGACATGACATGCCGGTACACGAATGCGGTCTGGGGCAGGCTCAGCCGCTGTTCAGATACTGCATGATCCCCATATAGATGGTCCAGGCGGCCAGATCCTGATAGGACGGTTCTGTCAGGCGGACGGCCTCGTCCCAGTTGGACAGGAACCCGCATTCTACAATGACAGTGGGACATTCTGTGTGAAGAAGCAGATAGTAATTGTCATTGGGGCGGGTTCCTTTTGTATTCCGGTCTCCCAGGAGGAAATCAAAGCGCTGCTGAATCAGTTCTGCCAGCCGCTGGCCTTCTGCGGAGGATTTGTAGTAAAATACCTGGGCGCCGGAAACGCTTTCTTCGTGGTAGCTGTTCTGGTGAATGCTGACAACCAGGCTGGCCTGGGACTGAGCGATGATTTCACACCGCTTTTTCATGTCGGCCTGTTTTTTATTTCCGTCAGATTCCTGATAAAGTCCGGCATCGCTGTCGCGGGTCAGTACGACTGTCACGCCATCGTTTTCCAGATAATATTGAAGCCGTTTTACAATCGATAGATTGATATCTTTTTCCAGGGCATTGTTTACACCGATTTTTCCGGGATCCTTTCCGCCGTGGCCCGCGTCCAGGACAACTGTCTTCCGGGGAGAGGAAACCACAGCCGCAGTTTCCGTACTACGGGCCATATAGCGGGAAACTGCGGCTACCAGCATAAGCATACAAAATCCCATTAACATTTCCGCTGTTAAATTCTTTTTCATTTCCCGTTCCTGAAGGGCTTTTTTCCAATATATGAAGAAAAAGAACAGAAAATTATAACATTTCGTGCGCCGCAGGCATTCATTCGGAAATGCCTGTGGTATAACATTTCGTGCGCCGCAGGCATCTATTCGGAAATGCCTGTGGCGTAATGTTTTTGTTTAGGGGCTGATGTGGCCCGGACGCTCTCCCGCAGGGTACAGGGAAAAGAGGCAGCCCTTCACATGCGTCTGCCTTTTTTCCCTGTACCCTGCGGGAGAGCTGGATATCGGATGTATCAGGAATCAAAATATTGGTGGGCAGCTGGAGAAAGAGAACTATTCCCCGGCAGCTCCTTTTCCGTCCGGATGCCTGTTTGTTCTGTGTTTATACCGGCAGGGTAAAAAGAAATGCGGAGCCTTATCCTGCGGTGCTTTCCGCCCATATCTTTCCGCCATGGGCCTCTGCGATATATTTGACCATCGGCAGTCCCAGTCCCACGCCGGTGTCTGAGCTGCTGCGGGCAGGATTGACCTGGTAGAAGCGATCCCAGATTTTTGGCAGATGTTCTGGAGGGATGCCGATGCCGTTATCCCGGATCTCTCCCTGGATATGGCCGTCTGCTGTCTGCGACAGCTTTACCTGCAGATGCCCGCCGGGCCTGCCGTATTTAATGCCGTTTTCCATCAGGTTCAGCAGCATCCGCATCAGCATGGTTTCATCGCCGTGAATCAGAAGGTCGGGCTGGATGTCAGTTTCCACTGAAATATGGGATTTTTCCGCCATTTCCTCGGCCTGCTCCGCTACCATCATGGTCAGTTCGCTGAGATTAATCAGTTCCAGGTGGAGCTGTTCGTGGCCACGGTCGGCCCGGGAAAGGGTCAGCAGCTGAGAGATCATGGAGGACATCCGCCGGGCCTGCTCCAGTACGGCATGCAGCGCTTCTTTAGTTTCATCCACAGTTTCAGCGTCCTCCAGGGCATACTCGCACTGGGAGATGATCACGGCTGCAGGCGTCCGCAGCTCATGGGATACATCAGAGGTAAACTGCTTTTCCCGCTCAAAAGAAACCTGAAGCCGGTCAAACATCCGGTCGAAGGTCATAGCCAGCGTGTGGATTTCATCACGGCCTTCCTTCAGGCCGATGCGGCGGCTCAGGTCTTTTCCATCGTTAATTCGCTCTGCCGCTTCTGTAATCCGCCGCACCGGGCGAAACGCCCGGTTTACCAGGAGATAACCGCCGGCGGCAGCCAGCAGCACCAGCGCCGGGAAGACACCGGCGGCCAGCTTCATCATAGAAACCAGAGCGCTGCTGATTCGGGAATAGGACATAACGCCCCGTACCCATATGGGATAGGGACCGGCCTGGAACAGCACGTCATAAACATACCAGGTACCGCTGTCATCTGATACGGAGCGCATCTGACCATCGGAAAATGCCTCTTCCATCAGATAGGCGGATGGCAGGCGGCCATACAGAAGACCGCCCTGGCTGTTGTATATCGAAAGATAGGCGCCGTCATTGAAATATTCCAGATCGTCATTGATTTCCAGAACGCCATGGTCGTATTCGATTTCATCCAGAGCATCGGCAACTGCGTCCAGGATCTGTTCCCGGGTGCTTCGGGAGGCTTCCTGGCCAGCCATGGCAAATAAAAAGATCAGACAGGCAGCCACAATCATCATCATAAAAAGGGTAAACCAAAGTGTAACCCGCAGTTTAATGGAAAGCCGCTTCATTACAGAAAACCTCCTGGAGCGGGCTCCTCCGCCCGCAGCACATAGCCTGCGCCCCGGACGGTGTGAATCAGCTTCGGCGTGCGGCCTTCATCCAGTTTTTTTCGCAGATAACGGATATAAACATCTACGACATTAGAGCCGCCTTCATAGTCATAGTTCCAGATATGACGGCCGATTTTGTCCCGGGACAGGACGGTGCCTGCGTTGCGGATCATGTATTCCAGTACGGAAAATTCCTTGCTGGCCAAAATAACCGGTATGCCGCCTCGGGTAACGGTTCTGGCATCGCAGTCTACCACCAGGTCAGCCACAGTAAAGATATTGCTGACGCTCTGGGAGCTTCTGCGGATCATTACGCGGATCCGGGCCAGCAGTTCGTCAAAGGCAAAGGGCTTTACCAGGTAATCATCTGCGCCGGTATCCAGCCCGGTTACTCTGTCCTCGATACTGTCTTTTGCCGTCAGCAGAAGTACCGGCGTCCGGTCTTTTTTTCGCCGGATAGCGCGCAGGATATCCAGTCCGTTCATACCGGGCAGCATGATATCCAGAATCACTGCGTCATATTCCGCCCCTCTGAGATAATCCAGGGCATCGGAGCCGTCATAGCAGGAATCTACGCTGTAATGCTCTTTTTTCAGTTTATTGGAAATCAATTCATTTAATTTTTTTTCATCCTCAACTACCAGGATTCTCATGAAAATAGTCCTCCTTAGAAACCGCCTGATGCGCATGATTTGTAAGCATTATACCAAAAAAAGATTAAAGGGAGATGAAAACGGAGCTTGTAAATTTGGGTTTTATGCCGTTGGCCGGAAAGGCTTGCCGCTCAATATGAGGCAAGGGATTTTTCCGGCCTGGTTAAAGCCCTTCCTTATGAGATGATTGGCTGGATGTTTCGCCGGCGTTATCCTGGTCTGCTTTTTCTTTTTTCTCTGCCCGGCTGTACAGAACGCTGACCATCAGACAGAGGACGCCTCCTGCGGCCAGGGCGGCTGCCCGGGGGATGAGACTGGCGCCGGCCAGATCAGCGGTGATCATTTTTACCACACACAGGAGGGTAAGGAAAAGGGCATAGGAGCGGATTTCCTTTCTGTCCGCCCGGAAGCCCAGCGCCAGCAGACCGATAGCGGCCAGCAGCATCAGCAGGCTGGCCAGAATTTCATAGGGAATGGGCAGAAACAGCAGGAACCGCCAGAGACTGACGGTGGACATGGCCAGAGCCGCGTATGTCCGGAGCTTCTGCTGCCCCGGTATGGTTCCTTTTTGCCGGAGGCTGTACCATACGGCCAGAGAACCGGTGAGAAAAAACAGCAGGGCGGAAGCCAGGCTGGCCGGAAGTCCAAGGGCCGCGCAGCGAACCGTCACAGCCCAGGCGAATACCCATAACAGGATCATGCCCCGGAAGAAAATGTTCTGCAGCAGGTCTGTCCGCCGGTTGATCCATACAGCCATTCCAGCGTAAAGAACAGTTATGACCACTGACAGGAGGATACAGGCCGGGCCGGGCAGCGCGGCGCTCCAGGTAAAGCAGGCCAGCCAGGCGGCCTGCAGCGCCAGGCCGAAACGGAACAGACGCTGTCTGTTCCATATTTCCTGACCGCTTTTCATTATTATGATATATCGGACAGGCACCGCCAGAGCAAACAAGAAGAGAAGAATGGCGGTGACAGCGGTGAGCGGGGCTGTCCCTTTTATAATGGATATCACCAAAACCAGATACATCCATCCATAGGCAATGGAGAAGGAGATGATTCCGCACCGTCTGGGATGGCGAAACAGGTAAAAATAATAAACAGATAACACCGTATAAACTGCCGGATAATAGGTGCCCAGCAGTCTGCCGGAGAGCCGTCCCAGGAGTATCAATACAGGCCACAGACACCAGGCGGCTGCCAGTTCCCGGTTCGGACTCGCCGCCAGGGAAGCGAAAAAGAGGCAGAGAACTGCCGTGGCAGCCACGGCGGAAAAGAATGGGCCGGCGAAGGTATCTAATGAAATATAAAACAGTACCATCAGCCACCCGGTATATACGATGCCTGCTGTTGTCCCGCGATGGGAGCCGCGGTAATATCTGGGCCAGAAAATCAGAATCAGGCCGCCTGCAGCGATTGCAGCGCAGGCTGTAAATAAATTCATCTCCACGGACAGAAACAGGAGAGAATATATGAGGATGCCGCTGACTGCAGAGACGTTTCGCAGCCGCCGCAGCTGTACGGGCGGCGCGCTGTTAAAACGTATAGCCAGAAATAAAGTGGCTGCGTAAACTGCCGTTGGAAATCCCAGCAGGACAGCTGTATCCGGAATGCCTGGGTCAGTCCAGAGGATGGAAGACGCCATAAGGGCGGCAGCCAGATCAGAAAGATAAGCTGCGTAAAAGAAAAAGGCTGTTTGTCCCGCGCGTCCCATATAGCAGACTGCCGCCGTCCAGAGGGCGATACAGAGGAAAACGGTTATGATCGATACATTCCACAGAACATAAAGAAAGATTGCATATAGATATAAAATTCCAAGCCCGCAGGCAGCCAGGACGACAGACGCAGCGCCGGAATGGCCGGAGCGGATGCGTATCCAGCCCACACCGGCTGTTCCGCCGCCCGCCGCCAGCATCACCAGAGCCTGCAGCCAGGGCTGATTGACAGACCAGGCAGCCCAGGACAGCAAAAGACAGCCTGCCAGGATGCAGACGGCAGCCAGGATAGCCGTCCCATACTTTCCCATATTCATTTCCTCCGGCGTGAAAACGCTTTTTCGGGTTTGGCGGGCTGACTGGCCGGAAAAAGGGCGGAATACAGAAGAGACCGGATGAGACTGGAAGCTGTCCCGGCCTTCCTGCGGTATATTGCCGGCTCTGGGCGGCTGCACAGAGCCGGGGCCGGCATGGTTTCCGGCGGGCTGGCGGCGAAAACCGGCAGAAGGCTGCCGGAGGCCGGCAGTGGTGCGAAGCTGTCCCTGCCGTTTCAGGCCCAGGATATTTTCGATCTCCATCAGGTTTTGGTTTAGCTGCTTTACCTCGGCGCGCAGCCGGGCCACCTCCTGCTGAAGCTCCTGTACTGTTTTGTTCGGGGCGGAGGGCATATGTCCGTTGACTTTATGATCGGGAGAGCCGTTGGCGCCGGCTATCTTTGAGGCACCGGATTTCGGCAGCTCTGCCCTGGTTGGTTTTTCTTCCATGGCTTGATCTCCTTTTATCAGATGGGGAAGACACCGGCCTGTGCAGGCGGCGGGCGGTTAATCGATAGCAGCGGTGATCGCAATCCCCTGTCTGTCAAATATTGTGCAGGGCTGAGCGGCTAATGTGCCGGCGGATTAGGTCGTCCAGCAGGCACTGGCAGCCTTCATAAATATCTTCATATGCCGTGTCAAAATCGCCGGTGTACCAGGGGTCGGAAATGTCCCGGGGCCGGGAGGAAAAATCCAGCAGGCGGTGAATTTTTCCTTCCGGATCTCCTCCGGCGATTCTGTCCATGGCAGACAGGTTCCGCTGCTCCATGCCAATCAGATAGTCATAGGCTGCGTAATCCTGCCGCCGCATCTGAACGGCGTGCTTGCCGTCAGCTGAGATTCCCTTTTGGGACAGCTTCTGCCTTGCCCTTCGGTCAACCGGGTTCCCATGTTCTTCGCTGCTGGTTGCGGCAGAAGCGATCTGAAACTGATCTGACAGCCCCCGCTTTTCAACAAGATCCTTCATAATAAATTCCGCCATGGGAGAACGGCAGATATTGCCCAGGCAGACGAAAAGTATTTTAATCATATCGTTTATATCCTTTCTTCTTTTCCGCTTTCTATTCCATCCGGTATTTTCCTCAGTATATCAAAATATTCTCTTCTTTACCAGATTTTGCTCGTGATATTGTCAAGATTAGCTGACATATTTTACTATGAAAATCCGCCGCCGAATAGGCGGCATTCATTCAGGGATGCCCCATGCGCCCGCCAGATTTTCATCTTTGGCGATACGTTGGCTGCCGGACGCATGCAGGTTTACTCAGGAAAATATAAGCTGTAAATGAAAATGTTGTAATATTATTTTCCGGATGCTACAATAAAAGCAAATCCATTATGGAACCACCATGATTCATACAGGAGGAGGTGCAGGCTGCTCCTGTTCCTGGAAGTACTTTTATCAGAACAAAAAAACGCTGCAGAGAAAAAGAAGATTTTAGAGAGTGAGTTTCACATGGCCATGACACAGGAAATAGAAAGCGAGGTGCTGGAAATGTGTAATTTAAGTCAGGGAATATTGGAAAGGGGCATTGAGCAGGGAGAAAGAAATGCTCAGAGAAAAGTCGTCCTGAACCTGGCCAGAAGAGGCATGCTGACAGCAGATATTGCGGAAGCGGTTATGGTGTCAGAGCAGCAGGTGAAAGAATGGATTGGAGAAAGAGAAAGTAAGACGTAACAGCTTTGCAGTTGCCGGATTTATCGGCTGTGTGCATGGATATCAATATATTTTTATGATATTGGGAGACTGCCAATGTTGGTCAATCTGATCTGCACTGACAGTCTCTTTCTGTGATAAATTCATGCTGCAAGAAATCTATATGATAGAGTCCAAAATTTCCCTCTTGACTCCAGAACATATATTCGCCATAATGAAAGAAAAGGAGGCGAACATAAGTTTGGATAAAAAGAGGAATGTAATCTTTCATGTGGATGTAAATTCTGCGTTTTTGTCATGGGAGGCCGTGTATCGTCTCCGTCATCTGGGCGCCCGCCAGGATCTGCGGGAAGAGGTTTCGGCCGTGGGCGGGGATATGTCGCTGCGCCATGGCATCATTCTGGCAAAATCCATTCCGGCCAAACAGTATCATATTCAGACAGGAGAAACAATCGTGGAGGCATTAGGGAAATGTCCGGGACTGATTCTGGTGCCGCCCAATTATGGATTGTATGAGAAATGCTCCCAGGCTTTTATGGATATTCTGCGGCAGTATTCTCCGGCTGTGGAGCCTTATTCCATTGACGAAGCTTTTATGGATATGAGCGGGACGGAAGGACTGTGGGGAGATCCCCTGACAGCGGCGGCCCGGATCAAAGATCATATCAGAGACACACTGGGATTTACGGTGAATATCGGGATTTCCGAGAACAAGCTGCTGGCAAAAATGGCCTCGGATTTGCGCAAGCCGGATCGGGTGCACACCCTCTGGAGCGAAGAAATACAGGAGAAAATGTGGCCCCTGGAAGTCAGCGAGCTGTTTTTTGTGGGACGGGCTACTGCCGCCAGGCTGTCCCGCCTGGGCATCCGAACCATCGGAGAACTGGCGCAGACAGACCCGCTGCTGCTGAAATTTCATCTGAAAAAGCATGGCCAGGTGATCTGGGCTTTTGCCAATGGGCTGGATGTCTCTGTGGTTCAGCCGGAGCCTCCTGCCAATAAGGGGTATGGAAATTCTACGACCATTGCCTTTGACGTGACAGACCCTTCCACAGCGAAGCTGGTTTTGCTGGCGCTGGCAGAAACGGTAAGCGCCAGGCTGCGGGCTGCCGGAGTAAGAGCGGAGGGGATCGGGGTGGGCATCAAGACCTGGGATCTGCGTTATGCCAGCCATCAGATGACGCTGGGAAATGCCACGAACATTACGGCGGAGATCCACAGGTATGCCTGTCAGCTTTTCGATGAGCTGTGGGACGGCGCCCCGATCCGCCATCTGGGCATCCACACCAGCCGTATCCGGCAGGGCTTCTGTATGCGTCAGCTGGATCTGTTTGACCGGACAGATTATGAAAAGCTGGAAAAAATGGACAGTGCAGTGGATCAGATACGGGGAAGATACGGTATTGATTCCGTTATGCGGGCAGCCTTTGCCGGGAGCCCTGTGGATCATATGAGCGGCGGGATCAGCCGGGAAAAAAGAACTGGTGAGCAGTTATGAACATGGGAATTGGAATCAACAGCCAGAAACCGGATGAGGGACAGTTAAGCAGGAAGCTGGAGGAAGTCGCCTGCGGTGTGTGGTTTACCAGCAAAGGGACGGCGATGCCCCAGCTGATCAAATATCAGGATCAGGAGGGACTGATTCACAGTATCAGCCAGATCTGTGTGATTACGCGGGAGAAAAAATATTACTGCGGCATTCCCATTCAGGAATACCGCTGCAGCGCCCGGGCAGAAGGACAGATATACTTGTTCCGGCTGTACTATTATATGGAAACAAACTGCTGGAAAATCAGCTGGGAAGACGGGTGAGGGACGCGGCGGCCGGGCGAATGGCTGGACATGGCGGCATATGTGACGCTGAAGTGAAAAAACAGAAAGCATGGAGGAATGATGTGCGGCAGATATTATATTGATGAGGAAACAGAAAAAGAAATCAGAAAGCTGGTGGGTGATGCAGATCGGACATTGGGCGTTATGGCGGCCGGGGATGTCCGCCCTTCCCAGAGCGCCGCTGTCATCAGGGGAGAGCACAGGCATCTGGCCGCGGGACAGATGATCTGGGGCTTTCCCCGTCTTGACGGAAAAGGGTTGCTGATCAATGCCCGGGCAGAAACGGCCATGGAAAAGCGGAGCTTTCAGGCGAGTATGCGGTACAGACGATGCGTGATTCCCGCCAGAGGCTTTTACGAGTGGAACAGCCAGAAGGAAAAGTATACCTTCGAATATCCCAGTTCTCCGGTGATTTTTATGGCAGGGTGCTATAACATGTTTGAGGGGCAGAACCGATTTGTCATTCTGACTACTGGCGCCAATGCCTCTGTGGCGCCGGTTCACAGTAGAATGCCTCTGGTTCTGGACAGGACAGAACTGGAGGACTGGGTGCTGAACGATGCGGCGGCAGAGGTGATGCTGCATAAGGCGCCGGGGATGCTGGAGGTCCGGGCGGAATACGAACAGCTGAGGTTTTTCTGAAAGCATATATGGCAACTGTTCTATTAAGCATATGACCGGATGAAGGAGCATGAGGCGGCCAGATGGCAGATCCGGGAGGAGCTGTTCAGTGCGGACTGGCTGCCGGCAGATCAACGATGATAGGCTGATGATGAACCGCCGGAAGAAATTTTTCCATCAGGTCTTCGGTGGATATGCAGATGCTGGATGTATTGACACAGGGATGGCACCCCAGAACGGGAGCCTCTGCCACCTGTCTGTCGATTAGCAGCTGGACATGATTCTCTCTGTCATTCATCAGCCCCATGACAGAAACCGCTCCCGGATGAATATGAAGATATTCTTCCATTTCCTCTGCCCCGGCGAAAGAGAGCCGCGCGCTGCCGATCTGACGGGACAGCTCCTTCGTCTTAAAAGGCTTGTCATCCGGCATCAGCAGCAGGTAAAACCGGGTTTTCTGCCGGTTGCACAGAAACAGATTTTTACACATCCGTGTCCCCAGCAGCCGGTCTACGCCCTGGCAGTCATCCATGGTGTAGGCAGCTTCATGATCTGCTCGCATATATTTGATCCCCAGACTGTCCAGCAGATCATACACCTGTATTTCCCGCTCCAGTCTGCCCGTACAGTCAGCGGGCCTTCCCTTGGCCAGCTCCATCCTTGGTTCCCTCCCATATCTGAAATCCATATTTTAAACTTGTGTGGTTTTGGTTTTTCAGGCTTTTTATTTACCTGAGCATTCCAATTTTACTGAATATTTCTCTGCTTGTCAACGTGAGGCCACTGGGAGAACCAACCATTTCATAACAGTTCAGCCATGCAGAACACCATTTCACCAAAAAGGGAAATTGACGGATTATGATATTTATTCAATGGTAATATATCTGGACTCTTCCACTTTCTTCTGATCCTTTTTCGGGATGGTCAGCGTCAGGATACCATGTTTAAATTCACCCTTGATATCTTCCCTAGAAACCCCTTCGCCCACATAGAAGCTTCTCTCGCAGGCGCCCAGGTAACGCTCCTGACGGATGTATTTCGCTTTCTCCTTCTGATCTTCCTCCAGCCCTTTCTCCGCGCTGACAGTCAGATAACCATTCTCCAGGGATACCTGGATCTCCTCTTTCTTAAATCCAGGCAGATCCATCTCCAGCTGATAGCTGTCTCCCGTATCCTTTACATCCGTCTTCATCAGGTTTTTCCCTCTCCGGCCATACAGCTTCTTTTCTGTCTTCCGGAAATCCCTGTCATCAAAAAACGGGAAGTTAAAGAAATCATCAAATAAATCTCTGCTGGTGTTATATAAACTCGGTCTTAACATAATCTGTTCCTCCTTATTCCATTGGACGGCCCCTCCGGCGCTTTTGCGCCTCCCGGAACCCGTCCGTTCTGCCTGCTGTTTTTAAGATTTTTCTGTATTTTTCAATCTATATAAAATTGCAGCGCAATCTGTTATTTTATCTCGCTATTTATCATTATCTATGATCAAATGCCATCTCAGACATGTATTTTCAAATTTTCCTTGTCTTTTCCATCCTCCGGGGCGGAGCGGCAGCTCCTGCCAGCCCTCCGCTCCTGGAGATCTGCCCTCTTTTGGGAAATGCTGCGCTTTTTGGCGGACGGCTCTTTGGCTTCTGTCCGCTTCGTCAGCGGATTTACGTCTCAGCCTTCAATGGAGATGTATTTCTTCTCTTCCACCGCCGGCTTTGCCTCTTTCTTCGGCACTGTCAGCTTCAGGGTTCCGTCCTCGAATTTCGCTTTGATTTCTTCCTGCGTTACCTCATCGCCCACATAGAAGCTCCGGCTGCAGGTACCGTAATATCTCTCGCGGCGGATATATTTGCTGTTCTCATCTTTCGTGTCGCTGTTTGTCCCGGATGTTGCCTGGATGGTGAGATAACCGTCCTTCAGCTCCGCCTTTACATCCTCTTTCTTTACGCCAGGCAGGCTCATTGTGATTTCATAACCGTTCTCTGTATCCTTGATATCGGTCTTCATCATCTCGTTGGTGCTCACATTGAAGCTTCCGAAAGGATATCCAAAGAAATCGTCAAACCAATCGTTTCCAAAAATACTCGGCATCATCATAAGTCATCTCTCCTTTACGTCAAACCTTAATTTTTGTTATTTACATTTCTGTAGCTTCTATACCGGCCGGGCCATTCGGCCTGCCCGGCGAACACCGATCCGGGTGATCTGATCTGGTTCTTTCCTGAACCTCTCTGATCGGTTCCCTTCCCTTTGTTCTATGTGTAATATAACACGCCTTGTTAGCACTGTCAAGAGGCGAGTGCTAATTCTTTTGTAAAAAAATTGTGAACGTAAATTGTGAAGTCCCGATTTTCCCTTTCCCGCTCTTTGGGCACCTCATTTCGTTTTATTTGATTTGTGTCCTCCGATACACGCGAAATAGAATCGGAAAGACCAGGCAAAACAGAATCAGATACAAAGGAATGATGACAGACACGCCGCCGAATATATTT
>CALWQE010000057.1 GCA_944383605.1 uncultured Lachnospiraceae bacterium | reverse complement strand
GAGCAGAAAGGCTTCCGATACGCGGGGCGGCTGTTTCGCCGAGACGGCATCGAAGAGCGGATTCGGGCGCTGTGTATATGGGACGGCGAGAAAAAGGGGTGGAAGCTTTCGGAAGAGTAGCCATCATGCGCCCGGCAGCCGACGTACCACCAGAGATGAAAATCCGGCGGGCGCATTGGGCATCCCTGAATGAATGCCACCTATTCGGCGGCGGATTTTCAGAGTAAGAAAAGAAAATAGAGGGGGAATGAAAGGATGGAGAACCTGTGGGAATATTACCGCGATCCGGTATGCCGGGAGATTCTGAAAGATTGTGAACGGCGCTATCCCTTCCGGGATGAATCCGGATTTTTTGCCAGTCTGGTGAATTTTTCCACCGCAGGGCAGGAACCCTATCAGCGCTGGGTCCGTTACCGGGAGGGCTATTCCACCCGGCTGGTAGAGGAGCTGATCCGGCGGTCACAGACAGACAGGGAACGGTTTTATCTGGCAGATCCCATGATGGGGTCAGGCACCACTTTGCTGGCCGGGGTCAGGGCCGGGTTCGACTGTTTGGGAATGGACGTAAATCCTTACTGCAAAATCATGACAGATCTGAAGCTGGCCCGTCCTGACCGGCAGATTCTGGAGGAGGCAGAAGCGATATTAAAATATATGGAGAAATCCGGAGAGGACAGCAGCGAGAGAGGCCGATACGGTACGGAGAGGGGAGAATCAGCCAGGCCGCTGGCGGATTACTTTCCGCCGGACAACCTGACCTGGCTTCTGGACGCCCGAAGAGCCATCGGCCAGCTGCCCCCTTCCCTGACCAGGGATATCCTGTACGGCGCCTGGCTGTTTTCTCTGGAAGGCTGCTCTAACCGGAAGAAGGATGGGAACGGCCTGGCTACCAGGCCATCGCCGGTGAAGGAGCCGGCGGCTTATTACGCCGGTATAGTCCGGAAAATGACAGAGGATTACCGAAGGGCTCCCATGCCTGCGGCGCGGTGTGAAACGGCAGCTGGCTCAGCTGCCGGATTTGCAGCCCAGGCAGGCCTGTTCCGGGAGAAAACAGGGAAAGAGCTGGGGCTGGTGATTTTTTCTCCGCCTTATGCCAATTCCTTTGATTACTTTGAGTCTTATAAGCTGGAGCTGCTGTTTGGCGGCCTTTTGGGAGCGGAAGAGTTTGCCGCGAGAAAAAAGGAGCTGATCCGGAACTACCGGATCTGTTATGGAGAGGAGCTGGATTCGGGACTGCCGCTGGCAGAAGGGCTGTGCCGGGAGCTGTGGCAGGCGATTCCTGAAAAAGAAGGGCGCACTGGCAAAAAGGACAGCAGAACCCGGCTGATGCCGAATATGCTCCGTGGATATTTTACGGATATGAAGGCGGTACTGGAACAGATTTACCGGGCGCTGGCGCCGGGAGGCGCCTGCTGCCTGGTGGTAGATCAGAGCGCCTATGCCGGCGTGATCATTCCCACAGATCTGGTGCTGGCCCATCTGGCAGAGGAAGCCGGGTTTGCCGTGGCCGGTATTATCAAATGCCGCCAGGCGTCCACATCAGTGCAGCAGAGAGCGGCTTTTCCCTATCTGAAAACCTCTCTGCGGGAAAGCATCGTACAGCTGATTCGCTGAACGGCTGTGGGAAAGCGTCGAAGGCGCCTGGGAATATCCGCCTGCCTGGCCGGAAGTCAGCTGATCCAGAGAGCGGAAGGTATATCCCATCTCCTCCCAGCGGGTCAGCAGCTCATCCAGAATTTCCCCGTTGGTTTTCGAAGTGCTGTGAAGGAGGACGATGGCGCCGGGATGGATGCGTCCCAGCAGCTTTTCAAAGGCTTCCTCCTTTGTGGGCTGATCCTCCTCATACCAGTCCACATAGGCCAGGCTCCAGAAAATCGTCTGATAGCCCAGATCCCGGGCCATTTTCAGATTTTCTTCATTATAGATGCCCTGGGGCGGCCGGTAATATTTTTTCAGCGGCTGTCCTGTAGTTTCTTCATAAAGTTTCTCCAGGTCTGTCAGCTCTTTCTGAAATGCATCCTGGCTGGAAATCTGGGACATGTCGGGATGGTGAAAGGTATGGTTGCCGATGATATGGCCCTCCTGAGCCATCCGTTTTACCAGGTCGGGCGCGGTGGATATGTAATTGCCCACCAGGAAAAAGGCGGCGGGAGCGCTGTGCTTTTTCAGAGCGTCCAGAATCGCTTCCGTATTCCCGTTTTCATATCCGGCGTCAAAGGTAAGGTAGATGACCTTTTCATCGGTCTGGCCGATATACCAGGCATGAAACTGTTTCAGGTAATCGGCGCTGGCGTTGGCTGTGGGAGGCTGTCCGTCCTCCTGGAAGCTGAGGCCCCAGCTGGACTGGGCGGGAGTAGAGACGGGACGAAGCTGCCGCTGGGACAATTTTCCTATGCCGCCGCCCAGAAAAAAAGCGAGAGCCAGAATCAGGACTGAGGGAAAAATGCTGTGAATGGAAATGTTGCGAAACATAAAAACCGCCAGAGGGTGGATGTTGGTATATGTATATGTGAGAACGTGGGAAAAATGACCGGCTTTTGATTTCCGGTACGTCTGTCCGGTCAGATGGGAGAGGAGAGGCGCGGTGCCGGCAGAAGAGGGCCGGGACTTGGGGATGCTTCCTGCGCTGTAAAAAAGACATTTTTGTTTCATAGGGAACGCAGTTTCCTATGAAATGAAAAAACCGCCCCAGCCGGAGCGTGTTCCCGGGATTAGCAGTGTGAGACCGGACACCTCCGATACAGCTTGCGCTGCACTCTTCCCAGAACTGGCGCGGTACTTTTATTATACGGCAAACAGAGGAAAGATACAAGAGGGCGTGGCTGAACTGCTGCACGAAAGATAAGCAGACCTGCCGCTGCCGCCTTGTCAACGGCAGGCAGATATGATAGAATAAGGAAAATGGCGCGGAACGGGCGCTTTTTACAATGAGATACTGTTATGATAATAGAAATTTTTTGTTAAAAGGAGATTTTGTGGCATGGAACAGTACAAGAAGGAATTTATTGAATTTATGGTAGACTGCAATGTGCTGAAATTCGGTGACTTTGTAACCAAAAGCGGGAGAAAGACGCCGTTTTTTATTAATACAGGATTTTACAGGACAGGAGCTCAGCTGCGCCGGCTGGGCGGGTATTATGCGAAGGCGATCCGGGAAAAATTCGGCACAGATTTTGACGTGCTGTTTGGGCCTGCCTACAAGGGGATTCCCCTGTCGGTAGCGGCCAGCATGGCGATGAGCGAGGAGTTTGGCGCAGAGATCCGCTACTGCTCTAACCGGAAGGAAATCAAGGATCACGGCGATAAGGGCATTCTGCTGGGAAGTCCCCTGAACGATGGGGATAAAGTGGTGATTATCGAGGATGTTACCACAGCGGGAACTTCCATCGAGGAAACGCTGCCGATTATTAAGGCGCAGGGAAATGTGGATGTGCTGGGCCTGGTGGTTTCCGTAGACAGGATGGAACGGGGGCAGGGAACCAAGACCGCCCTGACGGAGATCCAGGAGAAGTACGGCTTCCAGACTACTGCTATTGTAACCATGGGCGAGGTGATCGAGCACCTTTACAATAAGCCCTATAAAGGAACGGTCATTATTGACGACAGCCTGAAGCAGGCGATCGATGCGTATTATGATATGTATGGCGTGAAAGACTGAGGAACGGAGGAATGTCGGTGGGAGAGAAAATTTATAAAACCATGAACTGTACCGGCGCGTGGAGTATTGCCATGGGCATTATCGCGCTGATAGCGGGAATCAGTATTGGAATCGGCTGTATTGTCAGCGGCAGCGTGCTGCTGAAGAGAAAGTCTCAGGTTACATTCTGACGCCATGAAGAAGAGTGACCCGACAAAAGCCAACTGGCTTGACTGGCTGTTTTTTACAGTTTATCTGGGGTTTCTTCTTTATCTCGTATTTTTTGCCGAGCAGTTCGGGCGGACGGATACGGATCGGGTCTACCGGTATAATCTGATCCCTTTTCAGGAGATCAGCCGCTATCTGCGCCATTTCCATGCGCTCGGCATCTATGCGGTCATCAATCTGGCGGGCAATATAGCTGCTTTTATTCCGTTCGGCCTTTATCTGCCGGTGCTGGCGGCTCCGGCCAGAAAGGTCTGGAATCTGGCGCTTTATACATTTTTATTTAGTCTTATGATAGAAACAGTGCAGCTGCTCTGGCGGGTGGGCTCTTTTGACGTGGACGATATTATTCTCAACACGCTGGGAGGGCTGATCGGTTATATGCTCTACCAGCTGTTTGGCTGGGGACGGCGGCAGAAACTGTAAGAGGCTGTGGGAACAGGATAGTAAATGAGAAAAAAACGGGGAACATACGGACAGAGTCCGATAACTGAAAACAGTGAAAACGGCGGCAGAGGAGCCTGGACAGAGCGGATTTCCTCGCCCTATTCCATTGGCTCATGCCTGGCGGCCGGCATGGCAGCCGTTATGGCCGGGGTCAGCATGATCCAGGCGATCGTCTCGGCAGGCGCTGTGCCTGTCCTGTACGCAGGCATCGGCCTGCTGGGAATGCCGGTTTCCATCCTGGGCATGTGGATGGGCATCCGGGGCCGGTATGACCTGGAGGAAAAACGGCAGCTGACGGGCCTGGCCGGCTGTGTGGCGAATGGAACGCTGTTTGTGATTCTGGCTGGTCTGTACGGGGCCGGTCTGTTCCTGCAATGAGAAAAACCGCCCGGGCGGAATCAGGAGGAATGAAAATGGATGACAGCCTGCTTCTGGAGCTGTACCAGCTGTCGCTGGACAGAGTCAGAGAAATAGAAGAAACCATTTGTGCAAGCGCGAAAGAGAACATGGCTCCTTATGAGGATTATTTCCGGCGAACCGCCGGCCTGATCCTGCTGGCGGATCAGTATTACCAGGACCGGCAGTCGGGACGGTTTGGCAGCCTGTCCATGGAGGAGCTGGAGGAATATAACAGGAAGCTGTATGAGGATATATCAGGGGAGGCTTACGATTCCAGCTATGCCAGTCCGGTTTATGCCGCGGCGCAGCTGGGATTGCCCCTGGGACAGCTTCTTTCTTATCTGTATATGGAAATCAGAGGGATGATCCTGTGGGCGGCCCAAGGCCGGCTGGAAGATATGGCGGCATGCTGCCAGACATTCCTGGAGGTATATGGGATTCTGGAGGACAGCCAGGGCGGCGGCGTACAGAGCGTGCGCCGGGCTCTGTATGAGGCGGTCAGCGATCTCTGCCCCCGGGCGGTGGATGAAAGGAACCGGGAGCTGCTGGATCCGTCCCTTTCCTTTGCCAGGGATATTGTGATGAACCAGGATCTGAATGATCTGAGATACCTGTACCGGTACGGCGATTATATCAGCCGGAACGAGCTGGACACTGCCCGGTACCTGAACCGGCTGCCGGCGGAGACCATTGTCTCCATGGCGTCTACTTTTACGGAAGGCTACCGGAAAGGCTTTGAGCTGGCAAATGTGGATCTGTCGAAAAAGTCTCTGGTGGATATCCGGTACTGTATCGGCTTTGAACGGGTGATCCGGGAGGCGGTAAAGCAGTTTGAGCAGATGGGGCTGCAGCCGGTAATGTACCGGGCCGCCGTTCATCTGGTGAACCGGCGAGGCAGCGAGAAGGTGGGCTATTACGGGACGCCGGCCAATGCCCAGTGTGAATATGACCACCGCTGTGACCTGGGGCTTTTCCTGGATCATGACCTGAAGCAGCGGAAGCTGGACGCCCTGCGCAATGCCTATGAGCGGCGCAAAGAGCTGGCGGCCGGTATGGCGGGGCCTGCTGTGATGGAAATTTTCGGGGAGGAAAATTTTGTCCCGGTCAACCATCCGGAGGCAGTTTCCTATACGCCCTATCAGCTGAAGCTGATGGCGCAGATGCAGCGGGAATCCACCCGGATTACCTATCAGTATATCAATGGCGAAGAACGGAGCTTTACGATCATTTCCTATCCGGTGCCTGCCATCGGAAAGGATTTTGAAGCGATTTTCCATGAAACCATCCGTCTGAACAACCTGGATTACATGCTGTACCGGCAGGTACAGGAGGCGATGATCCGGGCGCTGGATCAGTGTGAGCGGGTGGAGATTTGCGGACGGGACGGAAATCAGACCCGGCTGGATATCCGGCTGATTTCTCTGGAGGATTCTTCCTGCCAGACTAAATTTGAAAACTGTCTGGCAGATGTGAATATTCCGCTGGGAGAGATATTTACTTCTCCGGTGCTGAAAGGAACGGAAGGCCGCCTTCATGTAAAGGAGCTGTATATCGAGGGGATGGGCTATCATGACCTGTGGTTTGATATTAAGGATGGGATGATAACCGGGTATGGATGCGCCAATTTCCCATCAGAAGAAGAGGGAAGAAAGCTGGTGCAGGAGACCATTCTCCATAATCATGAGACTCTGCCGATGGGCGAGTTCGCCATCGGAACCAATACGGTGGCCTACCAGATGGCGAAAACGTATCATATTTTTGATAAGCTGAAAATTTTAATCGCGGAGAAAACCGGTTCTCACTTTGCTTTTGGCGATACCTGCTACAGCAACAGTGAGGAGCGGAGGGTATATAACCCGGATGGAAAGGAAATCGTGGCCAAGGACAACGAGATTTCCATCCTGAGAAAAACCAGGCCCCAGGATGCTTATTTTGGCTGCCACACAGATATTACGCTGCCCTATGACGAGCTGGACACAATTACCGGCGTCAGGGCGGACGGCAGCAGGATTCCGATCGCGGCGGGAGGAAGATTCGTCCTGCCGGGGACAGAGGAGCTGAACCGGGCGCTGGACGGCGCGGATAACGCGCAATAAGAAAAAGAGAGTGAGGAGATTCAGATGAAACCAGTAATTGGAATTATTATGGGCAGCGATTCTGACCTGTCTGTTATGCAGAAAGCGGCAAAGATGCTGGATGACTTTGGCGTTCCCTATGAAATGACCATTATTTCCGCCCACAGGACGCCGGATAAAATGATCGAGTATACCCGCAGCGCGAAGGAAAGAGGGCTGAAGGTGCTGATTGCAGGCGCAGGCTGGGCAGCGGCGCTGCCGGGGATGGTAGCCGCTCTGACCACGCTTCCGGTGATCGGCGTGCCCCTTCATTCCAAATATTTCGGCGGCCAGGACGCCCTTTATTCTATCGTCATGACGCCCACAGGCGTGCCGGTGGCCACGGTGGCGATCGATGGAGCGGCGAACGCGGCGCTGCTGGCGATGAAAATTTTGGCGGTAAGCGATGAAGCGCTGTCAGAGAAGCTGGCGGCTTACAGCGACCAGATGAAGGAGTCGGTGGAGAAAAAGGCCGCGAAACTGGAAGAGCTCAAATACGAAGGATACCTGGCGCAGAAATAAGCCGGGACAGATGGAGGATCAAGATGGATTATAAGAACTCAGGAGTGGATATCGAAGCCGGCTATCAGGCTGTGGAGCTGATGAAAAAACATGTGCAGACAACCATGCGTCCGGAAGTACTGACTGGAATCGGCGGATTCTCAGGCGCCTTTTCCATGGAGGGACTGAAGAAGATGGAAAAACCGGTTCTTCTGTCCGGGACAGACGGTGTGGGAACCAAGCTGAAGCTGGCTTTTCTGATGGATAAGCATAATACGGTGGGCATCGACTGTGTGGCTATGTGCGTCAACGATGTAGCCTGCGCCGGCGGGGAGCCTCTCTTTTTCCTGGATTATATCGCCTGCGGCAAAAATGTGCCGGAGAAAATCGCGGACATTGTCAGCGGCGTGGCAGAGGGCTGCCGGCAGGCAGGAGCCGCGCTGGTGGGCGGCGAGACAGCGGAGATGCCCGGCTTTTATCCCGAGGAGGAATATGACCTGGCAGGCTTCGCCGTAGGCGCGGCGGATGAGAAGGATCTGATTACCGGCGCAGATATTAAGGAAGGGGACGTGCTGATCGGCATGGCTTCCTCCGGCGTTCACAGCAACGGTTTTTCCCTGGTGCGGAAGGTGTTTGAGATGACGAAGGAAAGCCTGTCTGTTTACTATGACCAGCTGGGCGCAACGCTGGGAGAGGCGCTGCTGGCTCCCACCAGGATTTATGTAAAAGCGCTCCGCTCTGTGAAAGAGGCGGGCGTGCGGATAAAGGGATGCAGCCATATTACCGGCGGCGGTTTTTATGAAAATGTGCCCAGAATGCTGCCGGAGGGCATCCACGCCGTTATCCGGAAGGACAGCTATCCGGTGCCTCCCATTTTCTCCATGATTGCCAGAGAAGGCGATGTGGAGGAAAAAGTGATGTACAACACCTTTAATATGGGAATCGGCATGGTAGTAGCGGTGGATCCTGCGGATCAGGAAAAAACGATGGAGGCAATGAAGGCGGCCGGGGAGACCCCTTATGTGATCGGGACGGTAAAGGCCGGACAGAAAGGCGTGACCGTATGTTAAGAGTGGGCGTGCTGGTGTCCGGCGGAGGCACCAATCTTCAGGCGATTATTGACGCGGTAAAAAGCGGAAAGATCACCAATGCCCGGCTGTCCCTGGTGGTCAGCAACAATCCCGGCGCTTATGCGCTGGAACGGGCCAGGGCAAATGATATCGACGCCTGCTGCATTTCCCCGAAGGATTATGAGACGAGAGAGGACTTCCACCAGGCGCTGCTCAAAAAGCTGGAGGCTTACCGGCTGGATCTGATCGTTCTGGCCGGATATCTGGTAAAAATTCCGCCGGAGATGGTGAAGGCATACCCGAAGCGGATCATCAATATCCACCCTTCCTTAATCCCCTCCTTCTGCGGCGTGGGATACTACGGGCTGAAGGTGCATGAGGCTGCTTTGTCCCGGGGGGTAAAAATCACCGGCGCTACCGTTCACTATGTGGATGAGGGGACGGATACCGGGGAGATTATTCTCCAGAAGGCAGTGGCCGTAGAGGAAGGAGATACGCCGGAGATTCTGCAGCGGCGGGTCATGGAGCAGGCGGAATGGATCATCCTGCCCCAGGCGATCCAGATGATCGCCAGCCAGAAGGATCAGATCCGCTGAGGCGTTAAAAACAGGAGGAATGTCAAGATGAAGGTTTTAATTGTAGGCAGCGGCGGAAGGGAACATGCCATCGCGTGGAAGGTGGCCCAGAGCAGCCGCGTGACGAAGATTTACTGCGCGCCGGGCAACGCGGGTATCAGCCAGATCGCGGAATGCGTACCGATCGGCGCTATGGAGATAGAGAAGCTGACAGCCTTCGCCAAAGAGAAGGAAATCGACCTGACCGTAATCGGCATGGATGATCCGCTGGTGGCCGGTATTGTGGACGCTTTTGAGGCGGAAGGGCTGCGGGTATTCGGGCCGAGGAAAAATGCGGCGGTTCTGGAAGGCTCCAAGGCGTTTTCCAAAGAGCTGATGAAAAAATACCACATTCCGACAGCGGATTATCAGATTTTCCATGAGGCGGAGGATGCGCTGCATTATCTGCGGACAGAGGCGTCCTTCCCCACTGTGCTGAAGGCGGATGGCCTGGCGCTGGGAAAAGGGGTGCTGATCTGTCAGAACCTGGAGGAAGCGGAAGCCGGCGTAAAAGAGATCATGCTGGATAAGAAGTTTGGCAGCGCCGGGAATCAGATGGTGATCGAAGAGTTTATGACCGGACGGGAGGTTTCTGTTCTCTCGTTTGTAGACGGGGAAACCATCCGGATCATGACCTCCGCCCAGGATCATAAACGGGCCCAGGACGGGGATCAGGGGCTGAATACCGGCGGTATGGGAACCTTTTCTCCCAGTCCCTTCTATACAGAAGAGGTGGACGCGTTTTGCAGGCAGTATATCTACCAGCCCACAGTGGACGCCATGAAATCGGAAGGACGGCCCTTTAAGGGCGTGATTTTCTTCGGCCTAATGCTGACGGAAAAAGGCCCCAGGGTGCTGGAATACAATGCCCGGTTCGGCGATCCGGAAGCGCAGGTGGTGATCCCCCGGATGAAAAATGATATCGTGGATGTGTTTGAGGCATGTATCGATGGAAAACTGTCCCAGATCAGCCTGGAATTTGAAGACAATGCGGCAGTATGCGTAGTGCTGGCTTCCGATGGATATCCGGTATCTTATCAGAAAGGGTTCCCCATCAAAGGATTGGAGCGCTTTGACGGAAAGGACGGCTATTATGTGTTCCATGCCGGAACGAAATGGGAGAACGGCCAGATCGTGACCAATGGAGGACGTGTCCTGGGCGTGACCGCTCTCGGAGAGGATCTGCACAAAGCCAGGGCGAATGCCTATGAGGCGGTAAAGTGGATTGATTTCGAGAATAAATATTGCAGAAGCGATATCGGGAAGGCAATCGACGAGGCATAAACGGATATGAGACGGGAGGCTCTCTGCGGAAGGAGAGCCTCTTTTCTGATTTCATAGGAAACTGCGTTCCCTATGAAACAAAAATGCTCCGCAGGATTCTTTTTTATATGGGCCTGGCGGCCCGCATTCCTAACGGGTCAAGTCACGAATCCCTGTGGCGGGATTTGTGCAAACAAATCTTGAAAATGGGGAGGCAGGAAGTGGAATTTGTTGCAAAAGAAAAGACGGATGAGGGTATGGATACCGGGAAGCTGGAAAGGTGGGCCGAGCTGCTGCTGGATACCGGGAAGAGAAATCAGCTGATTCACTTCAGAGATACGCGGTTTACGACAGCTGAGATACTGCTGCCTGCGGCGGAGGTATTGTTTGACAGGATTGACGGCGCCGCTTCCTTTGAAATTTTCCATCCTGGTCTGGAAATAGAGGAAGAGACTGAGGAAGGAGAAAAGGGAGAGGAAGGCCGGGAAGAAAAAAACGGAGCGGAAGGAACGGAAAGCAGCGCCGCCGGGGAGGCAGGTGAAGCAAAAGAGAAGGAATCCGAAGAAAAACAGCCAGAGAAGAAAACAGAGAATGCCGTGAGCCTGCAGAAGGAACCTTCCTCCATCGGACAGGATGGACAGGAGGACAGGCGCCAGGCCTGGCTGGACAGATATGCCTCCCGGCTCAGGAAGCAAAGCCAGCTGCTGGTATATAATGCCCTGGCCAATCCCATGGCGGCGATTCAGAATATTGCCGGAAAAGCCAGGGAATTTGAGGAAGAAACCGGCGTAAATGTGGCATATATGGCCTTTGGGTTTATTCACTGGAAAGAACAGGAAAATTCCAGTCAGATATACCGGGCGCCGGCGCTGCTGGTTCCGGTACGTCTGGAACAGGAATCGGTTCTTTCTCCCTGGCAGATGAAGGTTTCAGAGGATGAAATCGTGGTCAATCCCACCTTTTCCTATAAGATGGAAGCGGAGTACGGCGAAGGGCTGCCGGAATATGACGATGAAGGGCTGGAAGCTTATCTGGAAAAGCTTCGGAAAATGGCGGCAAAGCTTCATTGGAATGTCACCGGCGAGTGCAGGCTGGGTATTTTTTCTTTCCTGAAGATGAATATGTACCGGGATCTGCAGGAGAACGGAAGGCGGATTCTGGAAAATACCAATGTCCGCCGTCTGCTGGGAGAGCCGGGAGCCGGGAGAGCCGGAGCCGCCTTTTCTGACCGGGGAGACAGATCGGAAAAGGGGGAAGAAAAGCTGTCCCCTTCCCAGGCTCTTACAGAGCTGCACAGCGTGGTAGACGCTGATTCCAGCCAAATGGAGGCCATTGAGATGGCGAAAACCGGAAAAAGCTTTGTCCTCCAGGGGCCGCCGGGAACCGGGAAAAGCCAGACGATTACCAATATCATCGCGGAATGCCTCAGCGACGGGAAGAAGGTACTGTTTGTTTCAGAAAAGCAGGCTGCGCTGAACGTAGTCTATGACAAGCTGAAACAGGCGGGCCTGTCTGAGTTCTGCCTGGAGCTGCACAGCCATAAGGCAAATAAAAAGCGGGTGATTGCCGATATCTGCCATACTCTGCGGCTGGGGAAATGTTCGGTATCTCCCCGGGCAGAACAGGAAATCGCCGCGAAGGAAAAAGCCGTAAGAATATTGGACGCCTATGCAGCAGAACTGCACCGGCCCCGGCCGGTAATCGGAAAAAGCCTGTATCAGCTTTACGGCCTTTATGCGTCCCTGCGCCATCTGCCGGATGTGGAATGGGCAGTGCCCAGGCTGACATCCAGAGGCGGGACGTTTTTGGCAGACGCGGTTTCTTTGCTGGAGCAATATGTGGACTATATCCCTGTGATAGGGCCGGATTATCACAATTATCCCTGGTATGGCTGTACCGTTCAGGATACCTCTTATCAGAGAAAAATACAGCTGAAGGCGGATCTTACAGCTGCTGCCGGGCTGTTTGAAGAGCTGGAGAAAGCGGCAGAGGAAATCAGGGACTGCTTTCAGGTTCCCTGCCGCAGCGCAGCGGAATGCGGGGCATGGCGGCGTTTCTTTCAGGCGGCTCTGGGAAAGAAGCTGTTCGCACCGGCGCTTCTTGGGCAGGAAAATTTCCGGCAGGCAGAAGAGATCATACCGGCGATGGAGGAAAAATGCAGAGCGATTCGGGAAGGAAAGACAGAAATTGCAGCCGGTTATGATGAGGAAATCTATAAGATAAACGGCCAGGAGGCGCACAAAAAGCTGACCCGGCTGTACGGCAGCCTGTTTTCACGGATGTTCAGCCGGGAATACCGGCAAATCATCGAGGAGCTGCAGCTGTGCCGCAAGGATGGAAAACGGATTTTCTATCAGCAGGCGGTTTCTCTGACGGAAAGGCTGGGCCGCATCCAGGAGCTGACAGAACAATATGGCCGGGAAGAGGAGCAGGCGCTCGCCTGGCTGGGGCCGGATTACAGAGGACTGGAGACAGACTGGGAGGAAGCAGGCCGGCAGATGGCGGTCATCCGGGAAATGTTCGGGATGGGAATGTCCTTTGGAAGGCTGGCAGAGGAAGAAAATTTGCCCGGCGCTGAAGGGGATGATTCCGCGCTGGAATATTTTGCGAAAAGGCTGGAATGCTGCCAGACGCTGGAGGCGGGGCTTTTGCCCAGGCTGGCCGGATGCTTCCGGGAGGATGTGATCCAGATCCAAACCGCGCCGGTGAAAACGGTACGGGAGAAATTTACAGGCTGCCTGGAAGAGATAGAGCGGCTGGACAGCTGGCGTTATTTCCAGAAGCTGCTGTCTGATCTGGAAGAAAAGCAGCTCCGCTCCTTCCTGGATCAGGCGGTTATAATGCAGATCGAGGGGAAGAAGATACCGGGCGCGTTCCGGAAGCTGTTTTATGGCCAGTGGATCGGCGCGATTTTATCAGATTCCCCCTTCCTCTCCCGGTTCAGCAGAGGAGTTCAGGATCGGGCAGTAGAGGTTTTCGCCCAGAAGGACAGAGAACAGTTTGACATTAACAGAGCCCGGATACGGGCGGAGCTGTCCGCTGACAGACCCTCTCTGGATATGATCGCGGTTGGAAGCCCTCTGGCGGTGCTGCTGCGGGAGGGAGAGAAAAAACGGAGGCAGAAAAGCATTCGGACGCTTCTGGATGAGACGGGAGAGCTGGTTCAGCGGGTAAAGCCCTGCTTTCTCATGTCTCCTCTGAGCGTCAGTACCTTTTTGACGCCGGACGCCGTTCATTTCGACGTGGTAATTTTTGATGAGGCTTCCCAGATTTTTCCCCAGGACGCCATTGGCGCCATTTACCGGGGAGATCAGCTGATTGTGGTAGGAGATTCCAGGCAGATGCCGCCCACCAGTTTTTTCAGCGCGGTTCTGGAAAATGAAAATGAGGACGGGGAGACAGGGGACGTGACTGACTTTGAGTCCATCCTGGATCTGTGCGCCGCTTCCATGCCCCAGCTGCGTCTGAGATGGCACTACCGGAGCCGGTATGAAGAACTGATTGCTTTTTCCAACCGGAATTTTTATGATAATGAGCTGATTACCTTTCCCTCTGCCCGGGCGGAGGGTCCGGGCGCCGGCGTGGAATATGTTTATGCAGACGGCGTATTTGACCGGAAAAGTCATACCAACCGAAAAGAAGCGGAGCTGACGGTGGAGCTGATTTACCGCCATATCGCAGAACACCCGGAGCGAAGCCTGGGAGTCGTGGCCTTCAGCGCCGCGCAGCAGGAGCTGATTGGCAGGCTGCTGTCCCGGCGGCGTCAGTCTGCGCCGGAGCAGGAGTTTTTCTTCCGCAGGGAAGGGACAGAACCATTTTTTATCAAAAATCTGGAAACCGTTCAGGGCGATGAGCGGGATACGATTATTTTCAGCATCGCTTATGGAAAGGACAGCCAGGGACGGCTGTTCCATAACTTTGGGCCGCTGAACCAGGCAGGCGGAGAGCGGCGGCTGAATGTGGCTATTACCAGAGCGAAATATCACATTCTGGTAGTTTCCTCCATGCGGGCGCCGGACATCGACCTGTCACGTTCTTCTGCGGAAGGGGTGCGTCTGCTGCGGGCATACCTGGACTTTGCGGAAAACGGGATGACGGCTCTGGAGAGAACACTGACTGTTCCCGCTTTTGAACAGTATGATTCTGACTTCGAGATGGAAGTGTGTGAATTTCTGAGAGAAAAGGGGTATGCTGTGGATACCCAGGTGGGCTGCTCCGGTTTTCGGATTGATATGGGACTGAAGCGGCCGGGCAGCTCAGACTATGTGCTGGCCATTGAGTGCGACGGCGCTTCCTATCATTCCGCAAAAAATGCCCGGGACAGAGACAGGCTGCGCCAGGAGATCCTGGAAGGGATGGGATGGAAATTTTACCGAATCTGGTCTACCGACTGGTTCCGCAGCCGGGACGCAGAAGAGGCCAGGCTGCTGGAAGCTGCGGAGAAAGCTCTGCGGCGGCCGGAATGGGAGGGATACGGGCCGGAGGAAGAAGCAGATGAATGGAGAGAAGGCGGGACGGAAGAAAGGAGCGGAGAAGAAGAAAACGGCGAAGAAGGAGACAGCAAAGAAGGAGACGGCAAAGAAAGCTTCGAGGAACCTGTCCCGGAAGAACATTTTTCCTTTCCTCCCTACCAGGCGGCAGATCTGGACGCGCTGGCGAAGCAGTATCTTCCCCAGGATTACCAGGGAATGGTGCGGGCGATCCTGGAGCTGGAATCTCCTCTTTCGGAAAACCTGCTGCTGAAAAGAACCGTAGGGTATTTTGGGCGGGAAAAAGTGACCTCTGTGGTACAGCGCGCCTTTGAACGGGAAATGACCGGATGCAGGGAACAGGGCATTCTCCGGAAAGGCGGCTTCCTGTATCTGCGGGGCGCCCGGATCCAGTTCCGGAGGCCGGGAGATCTGCACAGAGAGATCCGCCAGATCGCTCCGGAGGAGCTGGCTGCCGGTATGCTGGCGATCCTGCGCCAGAATACGTCTGCCAGCCAGAGCGGCCTCTATCGGGTTCTGGCTCTCCAATGCGGCGTAACACGGGTGGGAAAAGCGGTAAACGAAGCCTTTGACGCCGCTCTGGAATGTCTGGGGAACCGGGTTGAGACAGAGGGGGAAATGATTTCTCTTGCTGCTGATGAAACGAATGTAAATGACATTGAAAAAAACAGGTAAAATTAGAGAGGGGGAAGGGCAGGAGCGCACTGCGGCGGAGTTGAATATATCGCTGAAGCGATCCGCCGCAGGCGGAGAATCCTGCAAAGCAGGATTCTTTTCTATTTCAGCAGCTCAGATATGGTTATTACCAGATCCTCATAAATACCGACCTGGATGGGAGTGTCAAACAGGGCGATCATAGGCGCATCGTCCTTTTCATAGTGATAAAAGGTAATCCGTTCCTTGGCAGGGTCGATGATCCAGTATTCCCGAACGCCCGCTTCAGAATACAGTGTGTTCTTGATAATATAATCCATCCGGCGGCTGGACGGGGAGACAATTTCCACAATCCAGTCCGGGGCACCTGAGCAGCCGCGGTCTGTCAGTTTATCTTTATCGCAGATGACGGAGATATCCGGCTCTACCC
>CALWQE010000056.1 GCA_944383605.1 uncultured Lachnospiraceae bacterium | reverse complement strand
ATTATGACCAGAACGATTCAAAACCGGCTGAAGGAACAGTAGCAGAAATATATGGAAATCTTGAAAAATGAAAGGAAATCATATATGGGAAATCTTACCGTCGAACAGATCTGCAATGGAACGCTGGATCAGCTGAAAGACTGGGCGATTGAAGCTTATGAAAGCGAAGAAAACAAAGCCCGGCAGAATGATAAAAAACAGAGGAAATTTATCATCTATATTGGCCGCTCTGTTTACGCAAAATTATTTGGCTTTACCATGCAGGATTTTTTTACAGACGCGAAAAAAAGTCTGGAAGCGCAGCTGAGAACCAAGCTGTTTGTATATTATATTTTAAAAGAAGATACGCCGTTTAATCTTTCCGTAGGAATAGACCTGGGAACAGCTCTGGAAGCTACTTTATTTGGAATGGATTATATCGTGACGGAGGCGGCTGACCCTACATACGGCGCTGAGCCGGTTTTCAAACAGCTGGAGGATTATAAAAGGCTGGAATACCCGGATTTTTATACATCCGGATGGATGCCGGAGGCCCACCGTCTGTATGAACAGCTGAAGGAGCTGGCAGAGGATCCCTTTCAGGTATATTTTCCGGGATGGGCCAGAGGGCCGTGGAGCATGGCGACGATCCTGCGCGGATTTAATCATATTTTTGAGGATTATCTGGATGATCCGGAAGAAGTGGGAGAAATGCTGAAATATTTATCCCAGGCCAGGATAGCCTTTGAAAAACAGCGGCTGAAGTTCCTTGGGCTGACGCCTCAGGATGACAGCTACCGGTGGACATATTGCTCTTACCGCTATAATCATAACAGCGATATTTTTGAGGATGAGGTAGACGGCAGCCTTTTTTCTGCTAAGTTAAATCGCGAACTGATTATTCCGGCGCAGAAAATGCTGGCGGATTTTTACGGAGGGCCGGCTTATTACCATAGCTGCGGAGATCTGGGGAATTTTCTGGAAGACATTGCCTCGCTCCATATCCGAAAATATCAGCATATCAGCCCTGCCACATGGAAGAGCTATGACCGCCTGAACCAGCTGTGGGCTCCGGAAGTCATCGCCCAGATTTCATTGAAAACAACAGATGTCATGAATATTCATGATACGCATGAGATGGAAAAAGTGCTGACTCCGCTGATGACGGGGCTGAAGGGCCGCAGGGCGGAAATCTGTGCAGACGCCCTCTTTGAAGGCGGCTGGGATCTGATCGAAAACGTAACGCGGTGGCGAGACGTATTCCGCAGGCTGGACGAGACTCTGCCGGAGGGATAAAAACTATATTCCATCAGGTTTTCATTCCGGTAATTATCTGCTATAATAAAGAAAAAAGCTGCAGCCTTAGCTGTTACATAAGGAGGTTATTATGGCAAACATTAAGAAGGTGGCGGTGATCGGCGACGGGATGATCGGCAGCAGTATGGCCACGCTGTTCGCCGGGAATAGCTGCCCGGTACTGATCGTAGGAGTGGAAATGGAGCGGTGCCAGGCCGCGCTGAAAAACGTGGAGCAGAACCTGGACGACCTGGTAAAGGAAGGGCTGATCTCGGAAGCGGGAAAGAAGGGCGCTATGAAGCTGGTTTCCGTTTCGACAGATTACAGCGATATGAAAGATGCGGATATCTGCTTTGAAGCGGTATTCGAAGACCCCGAGGTCAAGAAAGGCGTTTATGAAAAGGCCGAACAGTATGTCAGAGACGATGTGGTAATCGCTTCTGTTACCTCTGCGATTTCCGCTGACGTGCTGGGAGAGTTTTTCACCCATAAGGAACGGTTTGTGGTAGCCCATCCCTGGAACCCCCCTCATCTGGTGCCGCTGGTAGAGGTATGCCGGAGCAAATATACCAGTGACGAGACTGTGAAAACGGTACAGGAATTTCTGGACGGCATAGGCAGAAAAACCGTTGTGCTGAAGAAAAATATCGAAGGCTTTATCGGCAACCGCCTGCAGCACGCCATGACCAGAGAGGCCCTTTACCTGATTGAGGCGGGTGTGGCAACGGCGGAAGATATTGACGATGTGATTTATTACGGATTTGGCCCCAGATATTCCGAGCTGAAACTGTTTGAGCATTACGACTGTGCCGGCCTGCCTTTGCAGAAGCAGGTTCAGTCCACGATTTTCCCTACGCTGTGCAATGCCGACGGCCCGCAGAAGGTACTGCTGGACTGCCTGGCAGCCGGAAAGCTGGGCATGAAGACGGGCGAAGGCGTTCTGGACTGGAAGGATATTGATATGGAAGACTTCAGAGAGAGACAGAGACGGCCTTATTATAAATTTGTGAAATGGAATCTGCCTGAGGATCTGGCATAATCTGAAGACGGCGCCCTGCCGGTATGCGGGGACCATTTATCAGGGCAATATGGTGATCGCCGCCCATAACTACCGCTCCCATTTCGGCCGCCTGGGCAGCCTGGGGCTGGGAGAGGACGTGATTTTTACAGATACAGACGGAAACCGGTTCCGGTTTCAGACGGCGGATGTGGAGGTGCTGGAGCCGGCGGATACAGAAAAGATGACGGCGGGGGAGTGGCCGCTGACCCTTTTTACCTGTACCCCAGGCGGACAGAGCCGCCTGGCAGTACGGTGCCAGCCTATTCAGAGCCTTCCGTCTGGTTCGTCTGAATCGGAATCCCTTTTCTGACAGAGCCGGCGATAATCCTTCCATGTATCGATCAGCCGCATTTCAAAGTCCCGCCGTTCTCTCTGCACGATGGTATCCAGCAGCAGCCCGGTGAAGAAGCACTGGATAGCGGCCAGGGCGACGAAAACGCAGACAATCAGCGTAGGGAACCGGGGAACCAGGCCGGTGCGCAGATAAGTCGTCAGCACCGGCAGGAAAAACAGCCCGGCTGCCGCTGCCAGGATCAGGCTGACGATGGTGAAAAAGAAAAAGGGCCGGTAATTCCGGAAGAGGCGGAGGATGGTCATCAGAACCTTCCTGCCGTCGCTGTAGGTGTCCAGCTTGGATTCGCTGCCTGCAGGCCGATCCCGGTATTCAATAATGACATTTTCCACCTGCATATGATACTGGGCGGCATGGATGCTCATTTCTGTTTCAATCTCAAATCCTTTGGACAGCACCGGAAAGGTTTTCACAAAGGGATAGCTGAAAGCCCGGTAGCCGGTCATCATATCCCGGATCTGGCAGCCGAAGAGGGCGTTGATGCTGCCCCGCACCAGCCGGTTGCCGAAGTTATGGAAGGGCCGTTTGTTTTCCGTGAAATAGGTCGAGGAAAGCCGGTCCCCCACCACCATATCCGCCTGGTTTTCCAATACCTGCTTTACCATATCCGGCGCATATTCCGCCGGATAGGTGTCGTCCCCGTCTACCATCAGATAAACCCGGGCGTCGATCTCCCGGAACATCCGCCGGATGACATTTCCCTTGCCCTGCTGCTGTTCCCGGCGGACGATGGCGCCCGCCTGGCGGGCGATGGCGGCGGTGCGGTCGGTAGAATTGTTATCATATACATAGATCCGGCTGCCAGGCAGATAGCGCTGGCAGTCCCGGATTACCTTCCCGATGGTCTGTTCCTCATTGTAACAGGGAATTAATACTGCGATTTCATCCATATTTACCTCTTTCCTGACCTGTTTGCTCCATGGTCAAGGCGGATTTGAAAGGTTACTGCTCAGAGATTTCCGGCTGCCTGCCGGTCAGGCCCGTCCACAGGCAGAACAGGAAGGGCTGAAACATGGTGATCGGAAATACATACCGCATCAGCACTGTGGGAGACAGCAGCAGAGTCAGCCACAGGCCGAAGGGGAGGGCCAGCACCGCCAGCTCCGGCAGGAGCCGCTTCCGGCGGCAGAGGCACAGCCCCACAGAGAACAGCAGCAGCCAGCAGTGCATACCGGGGCTGAAAAACATGGAAAGGACAGGAACACGCTGATGCTGGTTCCAGGTGGCCATCTGTTCGTACAGGTTTTCCAGCCAGGGCAGAAAGCTGTGCTTTTCTACCACAATGGTTTCGCCGATATTGATGATTTCTCCCATATGCTGGGTCATCAGGTAGCCGTGGCGCTCCGCCGCGTAGATATAAGCGTGAAAGATATCGTCAGGATACCAGTAGCCCAGGGTGGTGGCGAAAAAGGCGTTCAGGTAATCGCCGGGATGACGAAGGCCCAGGGAAATCCACAGCCTGATATAGCGGGCGGGGTCTGCCCGGAAGGCCGCTTCATTAAAATTCATTTTTACCTGGTCTGCCAGGTGGTCGTAGTATTGGGCGGCGTCCTCCTCCGGCACGATCTCATAGAAAACGCTCCGATCCTCTTCGGTGACGTCTGCATGATTTTGCTGGAGGGTGCGGGCGATCTGCTGAAGGGGAATGCTGAGCATTTCCGCTACGCTGCCCGGATCAGCGCCGCAGGCTAGGATCAGCGCCTGATTGGCTCCCTGGTACAAAAGGACGGCGGCGGCCACGGTAATCAGCACCGGCTTCCAGCTGCGGCGCAGGATTACCAGCAGCGCTGCAGCCATCACCAGGAAGGCATACAAGCCATTGTTGCGGAACAGCATCATCATGGCCGCGGCCCCGGCCAGGGCGATCAGGTTTCTTTTCCGGGCGCAGAAAAGCTGTGGCTCCCGAACCAGATCCCACAGCAGGCAGGCGCAGGCCAGCATCCATCCGGCGAAGAGGGCGTCCTTTGTGGCGCTGATGGACATCAGCTGGAAGATCGGGTTCAGGGCGAAAAAGGCGGCGGACAATACAGAAAATACCGCCGGCAGTCCCCGTTTGCGGGCCGTATAGCAGAAAAAGGCGCAGCAGGCGGACAGAACCGCCATTTGGGTCAGGGTATAGAATGCCACGCCGGGGGCCCAGGCGCCTGTGAGCATATGGCCCAGGCACATGGAGCCGTACAGATAAAGGGTGTGGATCAGAGGGTGGTGGGTTGACCAGGTATTTTCCACTGCCTGTACCACCTGGCGGGGCACGTCATAGGAAAAAATCCCCGGATAATATGCCAGAAACGCAGGGATCCAGCAGAGAAAAATCACCGCCCAGCACAGAAAAAACAGCCGGCGTCCTTTCAGCCGGGCAGACTGGCTCCATTTTCGTTCCAGCCGGCAGCCGGCCAGCCGCTCCCCGGCGCGGGGAAGACAGGTCATCCCGGCCAGCAGCATGGCGGAAATCAGAAATCCCAGCCCCCAGGCCTGGATCAGTTTTCGGATGCAGCCGGACAGCGTGTAGGAAATGTCCCCCAGCGCCCGCATATCCGTTCCCAGTACGATGCAGAGCCCCAGCATGAAGCCGGCGGTCAGGGTAAAAGGGAGGCTGCCTTTTTCCATCCAGGAAAAGGAGTGGAAGAAGAAAAAAGAAAAGGCGCACAGGCCGATCAGGGTATAAAAGCTGTTGGTCATTACCACGCTGTCTGTCTCGGGGCCGATCAGGCTGGATATAGACCAGACAGCCAGAAAGGCCAGCAGAAAGGAAACTGGCAGCCGGTATTTTTTCAGCAGTGCAGTCATGATGTATTCTCCAATCAGTAGTCAGTTTTATCTGCCTACTATGATAAGCGAAAACAGAGAAAATGACAAGTGCAAAACCATTGCGTTTCCCGGCGGGGACAGGTATAATCAGAGGGAAGCAAAAGGAAAAGGAAAAACGAGGAGGACATGATGAACGGAACGATGATTACCGGCCTGCTGTTCCTGGCCAGCGCGCTGCTGTCCGGCGCGTACAGCCTGTATTTTCTGGCCCAGGAGAAGAAATACCGAAAAAACTGTATCTATACGACCGGGGTGATTACCGGCCATGAAAAGGTGGACTCCAGAATCCGTCTTCAGGTAAATTTTATGGAGGGAGACGAGAGCGTGACAGCCCTGACCCAACCGGAGCATGTGAAGGTGATTGACACGCCGGAAGGAACCCAGGTGCCCCTGTCTTACCAGAAGGTGCCGGATCGGGACCATCCCGGGCAGATGAAATATGAAATGTATCTGGAGGAAAAAAGGCTGCTGCAAAAAAGCTCCAAGCCTCATATCGTTCTGGCGAAAGCCTGCTGTGTATTTTGTTTTCTGACGGTGCTGATGGTATTTTATTATTTTAGCTGAATCAGGGGAATCTGATGATTAGCTGGTAAAGGAATGGATGGAGCATGAGCGGCGGCAAAAAGAAGAAAAAGAAACTGGCGTTAGCTGCGCTGGCTGTGATGTTTCTGGCAATATTGCTGGCAGACGGCTGGACAGACGGCTATAACCGAAGCTTTCAGGCGAATGAACTGACGGCGGTAAAAGGAATGATGAGCGTAACGGACGGCGAGACAGAAGGCGGATTGTTTTCCCAGGGACCGGGGGTCAGCCTGCCGGCGGGTACCTATGAATTTGAGCTGTCCTATACTGCGCTGGCGGAAAACAGCGGGGTGGCGGTTTATACAGACGCCGGCGGGGAGGAACCGGTATGCGCCTATTCTCTTCCCACGGCGCAGGAAGGAACTTTTGTATTTCTCTGCCGGTTTGAGGAGGAGGCCCGGAATATCCAGGTGTCGGTAAATTATTCCGGTACGGGGGATTTTGCGGTCAGCGGGCTGACCGTCCGTTCCCAGGGCTGGGTATGTACAGATGTGTTTGCCATTGCCCTGGCGGGGCTGGCGCTGGCGGCCGGGTATCTGGCGGTCAGACGGCGGGATGGCGGGGAAGATTTTTTGTGCCCCTCAAACATTTATCTGATCCTGACCGCGGCGGCCCTGGCGGTCAGCGTGCCTGTTTTTCATGATTATATTATGGCGGGCGGGGATGTGGCGTATCATCTGAACCGGATCGAGGGGATACGCAGCGGCCTGCTGGACGGCCAGTTTCCGGTGCGGGTGCACACCGGCTCCATCTGGGGCTTCGGGTACGGCTCTTCTTTGTTTTATCCGGAGCTGATGCTGTATTTTCCCGCTGTTTTGCGGATCTGCGGGGTTTCTCTGGTTACGTCGGTCAAGCTGTATCTGACGGCCCTTAACCTGATCAGCGGCTGGCTGATGTATCTGGCGGCTTCCAGGATCCTGGGCTCCCGTCCGGCGGGAGCGGCGGCCGGCCTTTTTTATCTGACAGCGATATTCCGGCTGGGGGAAGGGTATGTGGATGCGGCCTACGGCCAGTTTTCCGCCATGGCGTTTCTACCCCTTCTTTGCCTGGGCGTTTATGAGCTGCTGGCGGGAGACTGGCGCAGATGGGGGTATGCGGCGGCAGGCTTTACGCTGGTGTTCCAGACCCATATCCTGTCGGCGGTCTGGTCGGCGCTGTTTATCCTGGCGGCAGCCCTGGTGATGATGCGAAACCTCCTGCACAAAGAACGGCTGCTGGCCTGTCTGAAGGCGGCGGGGATGACCCTGCTGCTGAATCTTTGGTTCCTGCTGCCTATGGTCTGTATGATGGGGGAGCCGATGAATCTGGATATCCTCCACTGCCCTTTTACAGAGTATACGGTGCCCTTCGCCCTCCTCTTTAAGGCGGTGCCGGAGATTGGCTTTTCCACGGTGAAGGAAGGGACGAAGCTGGGGAATGTACTGCCGCTGACCATTGGCCTGCCGCTGGTTCTTGGCAATGGGCTGCTTTTGGTTTCCTGTATGAAGGGATACCGGAAAAACGAACGGTTCAGCCAGATGCGAAAAAAGGCATGGGCGCTTCTGGCCTGGGGCGGCGTGATGGTGCTGTTTGCCAGCCGGGCGATGCCCTGGAAGGCGCTGGCAAAAATTTCTCTTTTAGATCAGTTATTCAGCTATACTCAGTTCCCATGGCGCTTTTTGGCCTTTGCCCTGGTATTCCTTTCCATGTCGGGAGGGGCGGCGGTAATCATGGCGGCGGACGAGCTGCAGGCAAAACAGGCGGTTTACGCCGCCGCTTTTCTGGCGGCCCTGCTGCCCATGGCCAGCTTTCTGGACGGCAAAAATCAGGAGCATGTCCAGATCCGCCAGGTGGAAATCATTGAGTCCACTATGATCGCTTCTGGGGAATATCTGTATGAGGACACGGAAATCTACCGGCTGCCGGAGCGGGCGGGAAAAGCAACCGTATCGGATGAGGCTGCGGTGATCCGAAATTTCAGCCAGACAGGAAGCCATATCTCCTTTGCGTATGACGCAACGGCCATGAGCCAGGACGGGTATGCAGAGGTGCCCCTGCTGTATTATCCGGGATATAAAGCCTGGATTGACGGCCGGGAGGCGGCGCTGGAGCGGGGCGAGGAAAATACTGTCCGGGTGCTCCTCCCTGCGGGCACCAGCGGGACCGTTACCATTCGATATGAAGGGAAGATTTCCTGGAACCTGTCCTTTTACATTTCCGCGGCGTCCCTGCTGGGATGGGCAGGATGGGGCCTGATCCGGCAAAAAAACGACAGGCGAAAGACATGAGCCGCCCAAAGGGACGGCCGGTTTTGGGGAAGTCAGACAGGAGGCAGGCCAGAGCATGGCCTGCCTCCTGTATATTTTTCAGTTCCGCTCATGCAGCGGGATATATTCCTGGGGCTGGGAGACGCTGACATAGGAAGGCCGGATAATCTTATCCTGGTTAACCAGCTCCTCGATCCGGTGGGCGCTCCACCCTACGACTCTGGCCGCGGCGAACATGGGCGTATACAGTTCTACAGGCAGCCCCAGCATACTGTATACGAAACCGCTGTAGAAGTCTACGTTGACGCTGACCCCTTTGTAGATTTTCCGCTCTTCGGCGATGATCTGAGGAGCCAGGCGGTCTACCATATCGTAGAGGCGGTAATCGTTCATCCGCCCCTTTTCAGCAGCCAGCTGCTGGACAAATTTCTTGAAGATTACCGCTCTCGGGTCGGAGATCGAGTAAACTGCGTGGCCCAGGCCGTAGATCAGCCCCTTGCGGTCGAAAGCCTCCTTGTGGAGCAGCCTGCGCAGATAATCTGCCACCTGTCCTTCGTCTTTCAGATTGGCTACATTTCGCTTCATATCGGCGAACATTTCCATGACTTTAATGTTTGCGCCGCCGTGTTTGGGCCCTTTCAGAGAGCAGAGGGCGGCGGTCATCGCGGAATAGGTGTCAGTACCGGAAGAGGAAACCACATGGGTGGTAAAGGTGGAGTTGTTTGCGCCGCCATGCTCCATATGCAGCACCAGAGCCAGATCCAGAATCTTCGCCTCCAGGGGGGAGTACTGCTTGTCTGACCGCAGCATCCGGAGAATGTTCTCGGCGGTGGACAGGTTCTCCTTGGGCCGGTGAATGTACAGGCTCCGGTTATTCTGATAATGGTTATAGGCGTGATAACTGTACACAGCCAGCATGGGAATTACGCTGATCAGCATAATAGACTGGCGCAGCACATTTTCGATATCCGTATTGTCAGCGTATTTGTCATAGGAAGCCAGGGTGAGAATGCCTCGGGAAAGGGTATTCATCATGTCCTTCGTGGAAGCTTTCATGATTACGTCGCGGACGAAATTTTTGGGAAGTGTACGGTTTTTGGCCAGAAGTTTCTGGAATGTGTTCAGCTGTTCCGGTGTGGGCAGCGTGCCGAAGAGAAGCAGGTAGGTGGCTTCTTCAAAGCCCATCCGGTTTTCCTTCAGGAAGCCCTGGCAGAGATCCTCCACATCGATGCCTCTGTAGAACAGCTTTCCATCGCAGGGAACCCGTTTCCCATCCACATCTTTGGTGGCGGTGACAGTGGATATCTTGGTCAGTCCGGCGATTACGCCGACGCCGTTCAGATCCCGGAGTCCCCGGTAGACCTTGTGGGTTGTATACAGATCCTTGTCAATCTGGAGATTGCTCTCGCAGGTTTCAGCCAGGCTGTGGTACAGATTTTTCAGTTCGCTTTGTGTCGTCAATGGTCATCATCCTCTCTGTCTTTACTGATTTTTCGTACATGAAATTATTTTACTATTTTGACAATTTTCTGTCAACTAAAGTTTTTCATCGAATCAGAGAGGGAGAGGGGATATCCGCCTGGCAGGCAGGATAAAATTGACATAGGGCGGAAATCATGTATATAATAGCTAGTGGCGTTGACGGCGGTTAAAAGGATGATGAGATACATATTTTAATGGAAGAGGTACAAACATGAATTATTTTTTAATTGATTATGAGAATGTAAAAATTGATAATATTAAGGACTTGCCGTATCTGGATGAAGGCGCTGTTTTAATTATCTTTTATTCAGACCAGCATAAGAATATCAGCCTTGATGTGATAGACGACATAAATGCCTTTAATATAAAGCTGTACTGCCAGAGGGTCAGGACAGGGGAGAAAAACGCGCTCGATTTTCAGCTGTCGTCCTATCTGGGCTATTTAATCGGCCGCGGCAGCAGCGATGATAAATACCATATCGTCTCCAATGATAAGGGATATGACTGTTTATATGATTACTGGAAAGGGCAGGGAAAATCTGTCGGCAGGATCGCCTGCCTGGAAAATATCCAGCCTTCCTCCGATAAAACGGAAAAGAAGAAGGGGAAGGATAAGGAGAATCAGAGCAGTCCGGAAAAAAAGAACAGGGAAAACGCAGGCAGCCAGGAGAAAAAGAACAGGGAGAATACAGGCAGCCAGGAAAAGAAAAACAGAGAGAATACAGGCAGTCAGGAAAAGAAGGCCAGGGAAAGCGCAGGCAAAACGGAAAAAAAGAATAAGGAGAGCGCAGGCAGCCCGGCGACACTGGAAGAGATGCGCCGGTATCTTTCTGACGATGAGGAGCCGGAACAGGTTCTGGCGATCTTTAATCAGAATAAAAGCAGGCAGAAGATATATGTGGGCCTGGCAAAGAGATTCCGGGACAGCCAGAAGACGGGAGCGGTATATAAAAAACTAAAGCCGCTGTTTAAAGAAAAGCGCAAGCTGTAAGAGAAACCGGTAAACGGTGAGGTAAGATGCCGGAAGGGAACCAAACAAAGCGGGCAGGAATATAATGCAGGTAAAAGAAGAGGTTTCTGGAAGGTAAGGGTTATGCCTTCATGGATGATAGAATTAACAGTGCTGGCGGCGGCGCTGTCGGTAGACGCGTTTGCCGCCGGCTTTGTATATGGGGCGGGACGGGTGCGGATTCCGGCGGCTTCCGCCCTGATGGTTGCAGCGATTTCCAGCGGTATGCTGCTGGCCGCTCTGGGGCTGGGAAGCATAGCCGGCGGGCTGGCGGCGGAAAAGTGGGCCGATCTGGCCGGTTTTCTTCTGCTGTCAGCTCTGGCGGCGGCGAAACTGTTTGACAGCTCTCTGAAAAGCCTGATCCGGCGCAGGGGGAAGATCCAGAAAAAAATGGACAGGGAGTGGAAGGTGTCCGCTCTGAATCTCCATCTGATTCTGTCTGTATATGCGGATGTGGAGAAAGCCAATCCGGACGACAGTATTTTAACGCCGGCGGAAGCCCTTCCGCTGGGCGCCGCCCTTTCTCTGGACAGCGGCCTGGCGGGAATCGGGGCGGGGATGTACGGCATTCCCCTGGCCGCCGCCGCTCTTTTTTCCATGGCGGCCAATATGGCTGCAATAGCTGCCGGGAGCGGGCTGGGGCGGCTGGCTTCCGGCAGAGGAAATCTGAATCTGTCATGGGTCAGCAGTCTTTTGCTTTTGGGGCTGGCTCTGAGCCGGCTGTTTTCCTGAAACCGCCTTTCGCGGCAGGAGAAGCTGGTGGGCCAGCAGCGGGGTCATGGCCAGCAGGATGAGGGCGGCCCATTCTGCCAGGGATAGCTTTACAGTGCCGAAAGCCCGGACCAGGCCCGGTATTTCCGTGACGGCGGCCTGAAGGCCGATGCCGGCCAGCAGGGAGAGAACCATCAGCCGGTTGGAGAAAAAATTCATCTGAAAAACAGACCTTTCCCGGTTCCGCATCCCTACGGCGTGAAAGAGCTGGCTGACGCCCAGTACCGTGAAGGCGTAAGTCTGCGAGCGGGCCAGGATATCCGGATGTGCCAGGGCGTCTGCCAGATGAGCCGGCGTAATGGGCATACCCTGCCAGGCCAGCCAGGCGCAGGGGCATTTCAGGAAGGCGGCGATGCTGATGAAGGCGATCAGACAGCCGTAAAAGAGGGTGCAGGCCAGCCCGCCGCCGGCAAACAGCCCTTCTGACAATTTCCGGGGCGGCTTTGCCATCAGCTCTTCTGTATCGTTTTCATCCGCGCCCAAAGCCAGGGCGGGAAGGGAATCGGTAATCAGGTTAATCCACAGGATATGGCCGGCTTTCAGCGGGGCGGGCAGCCTGAGGACAACGGTGAGAAACATGGTGATGATCTCGCCGAAATTGGAGGAAAGGAGAAAGATGACGGATTTTTTAATATTTTCGTAAATGCTTCTCCCTTCGGCGATGGCAGTTTCAATGGTGGAGAAATTATCGTCTGTTAAAATCATATCGGCGGCATTTTTGGCTGCGTCAGTGCCGGCTTTTCCCATGGCGACGCCAATATCGGCGGCTTTCAGGGAGGGGGCGTCGTTTACGCCGTCGCCGGTCATGGCGACGATCTGGCCCGATTGCTTCAGGGCGCTGACGATCCGCACCTTATGGGACGGAGAGACTCTGGCGAACACAGACAGCCCGCTGATGCGCCGGGCAAGCTCCGGGTCAGAGAGCCGGTCAAGCTCCTGCCCGCTGATGCACTGGGCGGCGGTATCCGCGATCTGAAGCTGGCGGGCGATGGCCAGCGCAGTGTCGATATGGTCTCCGGTAATCATAACGGTTTTCACGCCTGCCTGGCGGAAACGGCGGACGGCAGAGGCGGCTTCCGGCCTGGGCGGATCCATCAGGCCGGCCAGCCCAACGAAGGTCAGGCCGGATTCTTCCGGGGTTCGGACATGCTCCGCTGTGGCCAGAGCCAGGACGCGAAGAGCCTGGGAGGACATTTCCCGGACTGCGCAAAGGATTTCCCGGCGGTTGTTTTCTGTCAGGGGCCGCGTCTGCCCCCTGGCCAGAATCTGGCTGCACCGGTTCAGAATCAGATCGGGGGCGCCTTTGGTGTAGGAGGTTCCGTCCCGGTGCAGGGTGGTCATCATTTTCCGGTCAGAGTCAAAGGGAATC
>CALWQE010000055.1 GCA_944383605.1 uncultured Lachnospiraceae bacterium | reverse complement strand
CTGACCCAGAACCGTCTGAAGTATTACGGCTATACCAATACAAAGGTGCTGGAAGGCGGCGCTACCTTTAATGAGATAGAGGATGAGGACGAGTAATAAAATGAACGCCGCCTGTCCGGCGGCAGATTTTTCAAATAATAAAGGAGAATAAAACATGGCTACATTAACAGTAAGCGCGGAAGACGAGAAGAGAGTCAAGGCGCTGGGATTTTTAAGCAACAAGGGTACCGATAATTTTTCCGCGCGCGTTATTACCGTGAACGGCAAGATTACAGCGGCGCAGCAGCGGTGTATCGCAGAAGCCGCTGAGAAATTCGGCAACGGCAATATCACCTTTACCACCCGCCTGACCATTGAGGTGCAGGGGATTCCCTATGAGAAGATCGATGAATTTCGGGACTTTATCGCAAAGGAAGGGCTGACCACAGGCGGAACCGGTTCTCTGGTACGTCCGGTAGTATCCTGCAAGGGTACCACCTGCCAGTATGGCCTGCTGGACTCTTTTGCCCTGTCAGAAGAAATCCATCACAGATTTTATGAGGGCTACAGAGGCGTAAAGCTGCCTCACAAATTTAAAATCGCCGTAGGCGGATGCCCCAACAACTGTGTGAAGCCGGATCTGAACGACCTGGGTATTATCGGGCAGCGTATCCCTCAGTTTGTAGAGGATGAGTGCAACGGCTGTAAGAAATGCTCTGTGGAGAAGGCCTGTCCCATGGGCGCCGCAAAGGTAGTGGACGGTTTGCTGGAAATTAATAAGGATATCTGCAACAACTGCGGCCGCTGCATCGGCAAGTGCCATTTCGATGCTCTCAGCGATGGCATTTACGGCTATAAGATTTATATCGGCGGCCGCTGGGGCAAGAAGGTAGCCCAGGGCCGGGCGCTGAGCAAAGTATTTACCGATCAGGAAGAGGCGCTGAATGTGATTGAAAAAGCAATCCTGCTGTTCCGTGAGCAGGGCAAGACAGGGGAGCGCTTTGCCAATACCATTGACCGGCTGGGCTTTGAAAATGTAGAGGCGCAGCTGCTGTCCGATGATCTGCTGGAGAGAAAGCAGAAGATCCTGGATGCAGACCTTCACGGTTCAGGAGGCGCTACCTGCTGATGCCGGAAACTGTTCAGGCAGATGGCAAAAGATCATCTGCCTGTTTTAACCGCTGATATTTTTGCAGCGGTTTCGGTATTGCCCGGCGCAGACCGCTTTGGAAGAAGAGAAAAAAAAGCTTGACATTTCCCGGCGGGCACGCCTACAATAGAAAGACAGGAATTTTAGTCTGTTAAAAATCCGTCAAGACGAAAGTCCTGGCGGATTTCCTGTTCTGGGATCACCAGGGACAGGTCTTTTTCTGAATATGAGGAGGTGAGGCAATGGACGCAGGCGTCAGTTATTACTCGTGTGGCTTAAAAGAAGAAAAACAGAAGAATCGAGGTAATTGGGATGGACAGAGAAATTTTTACCAATCTCCTGCTGGCGAAGGAATTCAAGGCAGTGAGAAGTATTTTGCGTGTCATGAATGCGGTGGACATTGCCTTGCTGCTGTCTCAGCTTCATGACAGAGAACTGGTGCAGGCTTTCCGGCTGATTCCGAAGGATCAGGCTGCAGATGTATTTGCCAATATGAGCAACTCCATGCAGGCGAAGCTGGTGTCTGTTTTTACGGAAAATGAGCTGAAGGAGCTGCTGGACGACCTTTATATGGATGATACGGTGGATCTGCTGGAGGATCTGCCGGCGAATCTGGTGACCAGGATTCTGGAAAATATCCAGCCGGAAAAACGAAACCTGATTAATCAGATTTTGAATTATCCCGAGGACAGCGCCGGCAGCATTATGACGACAGAGTATGTCAGCCTGAAGAAAACAATGACGGTGGCCCAGGCTATGGCGCATATTAAAGTAACCGGTATTCATAAGGAAACCATTTATACCTGCTATGTTCTGGAGGGTCGGAAGCTGACCGGCATTGTTTCGGCAAAGGATCTGATGACCATGGACGATGATGTGGAGATCAGCCAGCTGATGGAGACAGAGATCATATCGGTAAATACCCATGACGATCAGGAGCAGGTGGTTCGCCTTTTTTCCAAATATGACCTGCTTGCTTTGCCGGTGCTGGACGCGGACGGCTGTATGGTAGGCATTGTAACGATTGATGACGCTATGGATGTTATGGAGGACGAGGCGACGGAGGATATCGCCATTATGGCGGCAGTCAGCCCCAGTGAAAAGACCTATTTCGACACATCGGTATTCGAACATGCGAAAAACCGGATCCCCTGGCTGCTGGTGCTGATGCTGTCCGCATCGGTGACGGGGGCGATTATCTCCAGATATGAGGAGGCTTTTCAGGCGATTCCCATTCTGGTTTCCTTTATTCCGATGCTGATGGATACGGGCGGCAACTGCGGCTCCCAGAGCTCAACTTTGATTACCAGAGGAATTGCCCTGGATGAAGTACATTTCAGCGACCTTTTCCGGGTTATGTTTAAGGAGTTTCGGATCGCTCTGATCGTCAGCTCGGTGCTGGCTCTGGCCAACGGGCTGCGGATTTTGCTGATGTACAGGGATCCTGGCCTGGCGCTGGTGATTTCCTGTTCTCTGGTGGGAACCATTATTATCGCAAAGCTGATCGGCTGCGTGCTGCCGCTGCTGGCGGTACGGGTGAAGCTGGATCCGGCGATTATGGCGTCGCCGATTATTACTACGCTGGTGGATACCTGCTCGATTATCATTTATTTTGGCATTGCCACCAGAGTATTTAACCTGTAAAGAAGTAACAGAACGCACATTGGCCGCAGACAGGAGCTGCGCAGCAGGCGGTCTGTGGCCTGCATGGCTGAACTGTTACATAAGGAACAAAATCTATGAAACGAAATGTTGATTTACATGAAATATCAGACGGAAAGCTTTACCGCGCCGGGGATATGGCCAGAACAGACTGCGGCGGCTGCAGGGGCTGTTCGGCCTGCTGCCGGGGGATGGGCAGTTCCATTGTGCTGGATCCTCTGGATGTATGGAGGCTTGGCCAGTACCTCCATCTGCCCTTTGACCGGATGCTGGAGCGGCAGATCGAGCTGAATATGGCCGACGGCGTGATTTTGCCCAACCTGAAAATGGACGGGCCTGAGGAACAATGCGTCTTTCTGTCAGAGGAGGGCAGGTGCAAAATCCATCCGGCGCGCCCGGGAATCTGCCGGATCTTTCCTCTGGGACGGTATTATGAGAATCACGGCTTCCAGTATTTTCTCCAGATTCACGAATGTCCCAGCAAAAACCGTTCCAAAATCCGGATCAGCAAATGGGTGGATACGCCCAGGCTGAAGGAGTACGAGGCTTTTGTGACAGAATGGCATTATTTCCTGAATGATGTGGAGGAAAAGGTGAAAAGCTGCCGGGAGCCGGAGCGGATACGGGAGCTGAACCTGTATGTGCTGAAGCAGTTTTATCTCAGGCCCTGGGATGAGGGACGGGATTTTTATGAAATGTTCGGGGAGCGGCTGGCACAGGCCAGGGAGGCCCTGGGATGAGGTATTATCTGGCGCCCATGGAAGGCATTACCACCTATGTGTACAGGCGGGCTCTGAACCGGTTCTTCGGGCCGATGGATAAATATTTTATTCCCTTTATTGTGCCTCATGTAAAGCGGAGCTTTAACACCAGGGAAAAAAATGATCTGCTGCCTGCGCACAATGAGGGGATGTACGCCGTACCTCAGATCCTTACCTGCAATGGAGAAGACTTTGTGCGGGCGGCGGACGCTATGGCCGGGATGGGATACCGGGAGGTCAATCTGAATCTGGGATGCCCGTCGAAAACGGTCGTCTCGAAGAAGCGGGGCGTCGGCTTCCTGGCCTGGCCTGACGAGCTGGACCGGTTTCTGGAATATATTTTCCGCCATACGGATCCTGCGGTAAAAATATCTGTGAAAACCCGGATCGGGATAGCCAGCCCGGCGGAATTTCCCAGGCTGATGGAGATTTATAACCGTTATCCCATGGAGGAGCTGATTATCCATCCCCGGGTACTGCAGGCTTTTTACCGGGGCGAGCCGGATCGGGAAGCCTTTGGGGAAGCTTTTCAGATCAGCCAAAACCCGGTCTGTTATAACGGGGATATCCGCGCAGCAGAAGATATCTGGCAGCTGGCGGAACGTTTTTCGGGACTGGAGCGGATGATGGCTGGCAGAGGAATCATCGCGGATCCGTTTCTGGCAGAGCGCGTCAGAGAAGAACAGCCTTTTGGGCAGCTTTCCCGGGAGGAGGAGAAAAGCCTCTCCTCCGGGCAGCTCCTCCCGGAAGCGAAGGAGGGGCAGCGCCGGGCTTTGACAGGGGCGCAGACGGAAAAGCTCCGGGCCTTCCACCGGCAGCTGACAGAGGATTACCGCAATGAAATGGGCGGAGATGACAATAACGTCCTTTTTAAAATGAAAGAGCTGTGGAGTTATATGGAGGTTCTGTTTCCCGGACAGGAGCGGCTGCTTCGGAAGATTCGCAAGAGCAGAAGGCTGTCAGAATACGAGATTTATACGGAACAGCTGTGGGAAGGATCAGCCGGAAATGGGAGATGACAGAGACAGAAGCCTGGTTTTGAGCGCTTTTCAGCTGAAGCTGATTGCCGTGGCTGCCATGCTGGCCGACCATATTGCCTGGGCCTTTGTACCTCTGGATTCTGCGGCGGGGCAGCTGCTTCATATCGTCGGGAGAATAACGGCGCCGGTGATGTGCTATTTTCTGGCGGAGGGGTTTTTCCATACCAGAGACCTGAAAAAATATCTGGTACGGATGTTTTTGTTCAGTCTGGCTTCCGGGGCGGCTTTCAGTTATTTTGAGTGGGGCGGCCGGTTTCGCTATGGCGGCATGGGTATGATCTATACCCTGTTTCTGGGCCTGCTGGCCATTACAGTCTGGCTAAAAACCAGCTGGCCTGTGGCGATAAAAGAAGGGATTCTTCTTTTGCTGTGCCTGTTATCCCTGGAAGGGGACTGGCCGGTGGCGGGGGTATTATGGCCATGGTATTTTGCGGTATACCGGGGCTGGCCGAACCGGCAGTTTCGGGCCTTTGCCATTGTGGCGGCGATTGATGTGCTATATTATCTGCTGTCAGCCTGGGCGGCCTGGCCCGCCATGTGGTGGACCCAGCTATGCCAGGCGGGCGTCTTTTTGGCCATTCCGCTGCTGAAACGGTATGACGGGACATTGGGAGGGCCCAGGAAGGGCAAGTGGTTTTTTTATCTGTTTTACCCGGCTCACCTGCTGGCGCTGGGCTGGATCCGCAGTCTGCTGTAACCGGGCGGACAGGCTCTGAGGCGGCTGCTGCCGGAAGGCAGGTAAACAGGAGAAAACAGTCCGCCCGAGACGAGCCGTCAGGTATTTAAAATGAATGTCACAGGGGCGGACAGAAAGGATGGGGGACATATGTTGAAGGAAATCTGTATCAGCGAGATAGAAGGCATTAAAATCGGACATGCCCAGGATCTGGAGGGCGCGACCGGCTGTACGGTTATTCTGTGCGGGAATGGGGCGCCTGCAGGCGTAGATGTGCGGGGCGGCGGCCCTGCCTCCCGGGAATCCGCCCTGC
>CALWQE010000054.1 GCA_944383605.1 uncultured Lachnospiraceae bacterium | reverse complement strand
ATCGTCTCCGGCTCCAGAAGGAGCCATATCATCCGGGCCTATATGCTGCCGAATGCGCTGCCGATTCTGATCATTACGGCTGCGACAGATGTTGGGAGCATGATGCTGGAGCTTGCCGCATTATCTTTCCTGGGGTTTGGCGCGAAACCGCCTGCTCCGGAGTGGGGCTATATGCTGAACGAGGGGCGGGGGCTGATACAGAGCGCTCCCTGGATGATGATCTTTCCGGGACTGGCTATCTTTCTGGTTGTTGTGGTATTTAATATGCTGGGTGATTCGCTGCGGGATATTATGGATCCCAGAGACGAGTAGGAAACAGGAGGCAGGAAGATGTTAAAAATCGATCATATGACGGTGGCATATCACAATATTCCAACGGTTCTGGATTTTTCCATGGAAATGAATCCAGGACAGATCATTGCGCTGGTAGGGGAAAGCGGAAGCGGCAAAACCACGGTGATCCGCGCAGTGATGGGGCTTTTGCCGGCTGCCGGCAAAGTGACGGGAGGAGATATTGTATTTGACGAGAAATCTCTTTTAAATGATACGCCGGAGCAGTGGCGCGCCCTTAGAGGCAGCAAAATTTCCATGATTTTTCAGGACAGCGGAGCGATGATGAATCCCACCCGCCGTGTGGGAAATGTATTTGTGGAGTACATCAGAACACATGAGAAAATCAGTAAAAAGGCAGCCTGGGAGAAAGGGATTGCCATGCTGGAGCGGATGAGGCTTCCCGATGGCGATCATATCATGCGCTCGTATCCCTTTCAGCTTTCAGGCGGTATGCGTCAGAGAGTGGGAATCGCGATGGGTATGACCTATCAGCCAAGTCTTTTGCTTGCGGATGAACCTACTTCTGCCCTGGATGTGACGACGCAGGCACAGATTGTCCGGCAGATGATGGAACTGAGAGAGAAGTATCATACAGGAATCATTATTGTAACCCATAATATTGGTGTCGCCGCCTATATGGCGGATCATATTATTGTGATGCGGAATGGAAGAATGGAAGATCAGGGGGACAGAGAGCAGATTCTTTACGGTTCCCAAAATGAATATACCAGAAAACTGATTGCTTCCGTACCGTCTATGGGAGGTGAGTGGCTTAAGCAATGAAGAGCTGATTCTGGAAGCGAAACATATCACAAAGACATTTCCGGCTGCCGGTGGAAGACGCCTGACGGCAAATGATGATATTAATCTGAAATTTTACAGGGGAAGAACGCTGGGACTGGTGGGCGAATCCGGCTGTGGGAAAAGCACATTTATGCGGCTTCTGACAGCGCTGGAAAAGCCGGACAGCGGCGAGATCATTTTCCGGGGGAAAAAGCTGTCTGCATTAAAAGGGGAAAAGCTGCGGCAGAGCCGGCGGCATATCCAGATGGTCTTTCAGGATCCGAATACCTCTTTCAACCCCAAAATGCGGATTCGTGATATTGTCTGTGAGCCGCTGATGAATTATGGGGAGATAAAGGCCAGTGAGAAAGATATGGTCTGCCGCAGCCTTTTGAAAATGACAGAGCTTCCTGAAGAGCTTATGGAGCGTTATCCCCACAGCCTGAGCGGCGGCCAGAGACAGCGGGTGGCGATCGCCCGGGCGCTGGCGTTAAAGCCGGAGGTACTTATTTTGGACGAAGCTACCTCAGCGTTAGATGTATCGGTACAGAAAACAGTGATCCAGCTGATCCGCAGACTGCAGAAGGAGCTGAATCTGGCCATTGGCTTTATCTGCCATGATATTGCCCTTGTGGCTTCTGTCTCGGATGATGCTGCGGTCATGTATCTGGGAAATCTGGTGGAGGTAATTCCGGGGAAAAAACTTGGAAAAGAAGCGCAGCATCCATATACAAAGGCCTTGATGGGGTCTTTGTTTGATCTCCATATGGACTTTCATAAAAAAATCGAAAGCCTGGAAGGGGATGTTCCAAGCCCGTTGGATATTCCTGTTGGCTGCCCTTTTCAGACCCGATGCGCCCATTGTATGAAAATCTGCCGGCAGCGGCGCCCGCTTTTGAAAGAAATTGCACCGGGGCACCAGGTTGCCTGCCATCTGTTTGCAAATACAGGCAGCTTCCCCAAAGAATGATTCCCGTTGCCGGCCAATGGTTTTTCTGTTCTTGGCAATAAAAATATTCCGGGACGCTGTTATCGCACACAATTTATTGACAAACGCCCCAATCTATGCAATAATGAATTAAATTTGGGCAGTGAACATATGTGAGTAGGGAAGCAGCAGCGTGTCAGAGACGGAGTGTCACCGGCTGAAAGCACTCCGCGCGAACCTTTCTGAAGTTTCAGTATGGGAGCCCTCCGGCGAAAAGCCCTTTTGCGTTAAGCCGGATGCCTGTGTAGCAAAATATTACACAAAAAGAGTGCAGAGTCAGAAAAGGATACTCTGAAATAGGGTGGTACCGCGATGAACATCGTCCCTTGTTATAATAAAATAACATGTGGCGGTGTTTTTTCTTTGAAAATCCGCCGCCGGATAGGCGGCGTTAATTCAGGGATGCCCCATGCGCTCGCCGGATTTTCATCTTTGGCAGTATGTCAGCTGCCGGGCGCATACAGGTTTTCTTTGAAAATCTGTCGCCGAATAGGCGGCATTTATTCAGGGATGCCCCATGCGCGCGTCGGATTTTCAT
>CALWQE010000053.1 GCA_944383605.1 uncultured Lachnospiraceae bacterium | reverse complement strand
AGTATCCTGACCAGTCTGTAAACTCTACCTGAATTTCGATATTGGGGTTCTGCTCCATATACAGATCCACTGCTTTCTTGGTCAGGTCGTTTCTGGTCTGGTTGCCCCACCAGTACAGGTTCAGGACTACCTTTTCGCCGGAAGACTCACCGGAATCTGCGCTGGTTTCCGCTCCCTCTTCCTGTGCTGCTGCAGCCGTAGTTGTTGAGGTATCTGCAGAGCTTCCGTCAGAAGACGAGCAGGCGCTTACGGCCGCCATAGTCACGAGGGCCGCTGCTGATACTGCTAAAATACGTTTTTTCATCAGAAAAAAACCTCCCTTGTGTCAAATTTGTTGTTTTATATTCTAGGGCATTTTTCTCAAATGACATAGTTAAAAAAATGGCTTTCCATGATTAAAAAAACGCTTTTGTTTCTTTTTGCATCTTTTCGCGGTATCCTTTTTCCTGTGAATCTTTTATAATAGTACAAGCCAAAAGGAGAGGAGAACGCTATGCTGCGCAGGATTTCCACAAAACTCAACGATCTTTCACTGTACAAAAAATTTTTGCTCATTGTCGTCGTCAGCATATGTTTCAGTTATGGCGTATTCCTTATCAGCTTCCGCATCATGATCCGTACCTATGAACAGGAGCTCTATCAGACCAACGCCGCCCTTCTGAATCACGTTTCTTCCCCCATAAGCGCCGATATGGACGCCATCGAAACCATTTCCTACAATATTCTGACGGATTCCGGCATCCAGGAACAGCTGACGCTTCTGGCGGACAGCCCTGAAAACAGCCGTCTGGCTCTGGTCCGCAGAGATTTGTACGAAAGTCTTTACCCCTATACGTTTTATAACGACTACATCGAATCCATCAATCTGCTGCTTCCGGACGGCACCCATATCTGCATGGGGAACAGCTTCGACATCCAGCGTTTTTCTATCCCCTCTCTGGAGGAAAAGTCCGACGCAGCAAAAGGCCGCGTCATATGGATGCCCGAAACCCATCCCGGCAATTATACCGTCTGCGGCCGTCAGATCCGCCAGATCAAGTTCCTCAAACTGAACAAACTGGCGTCTCTTTACATCGTCATCGATCTGGAAGGCATGATCACAGACTGCCTGATCGATGCCGGCTATTCGCCCGAAAACGCTCAGTTTGTCTTAACCGACAACGGAACGCGCATCTATCCGGAGTATGCGTTTCACGACGAATTCTGTTCCCGGCTGGCGCAGGAAAGCGCCGGTACCCAAAGCAGCTATCGAATTGAATCCATAGATGGACAGAAAAATTTCATCACCACAGGACACATTCCGCGCACCGGCTGGCAGTTTCTGTATTTCCGGGACTATCACTTGATATTCAGCAAAATACAGTCCGTCAAATTTTTCGCACTGGCGCTTATCATCTGCGGAGGATTTATCACTCTGTTTGTCATACAGCTGTCCTTCCGCCATATTCTTCGCCATCTGGACTACCTGGTTCAGAAGATCCGGTGCTTTGGAAGCGGCCGTCCCCTGCCCTATTCTGAGAGCACGTACGACTATTCGACAAGAGCGGACGAAATCGGTCAGCTCCACCGCAGTTTTGATGAAATGACAAAAAACGTAAAATTACTGAAAGACGAGAATTACGACAAACAGCTGCTGCTGCAGGATGCTACCATCAAAATGCTGCGTCAGCAGATCAACCCTCATTTCCTTTACAACACGCTGGATACAGTCAACTGGCTGGCGCAGAAATACGGAGCAGAGGATATTTCGGCCATCGCCCGTTCTCTGGGACAGCTCTTCCGTTCCACCATTTCCGGGCAGACCGATTTAATACCTCTGGACGAAGAGCTGGCCATTTTAAACAACTATATCACCATTCAGAAAATCCGCTTTAAAGCCCGCCTGGATTTCCGCCTGTCCGTACCGGACAATGCCTCCCGCATTCTGGTACCCAAGCTGTGCATCCAGCCTCTGGTAGAAAACGCACTGAAATATGCCATGGAATACACCGACGAGACATGCATCATTCAGGTAACGGTGCAGGAACAGGAAAAGGACTATGTGATTACGGTATCCAATACCGGCTCTCAGTTTGAAGAAAACCTGCTCTGGAAAATCCAGAATCAGGAAATCATCCCGCAGGGCTCAGGCGTGGGACTGATCAACATAGATTCCCGGCTGAAGCTCCTGTACGGAACTCACTACGGTTTAAACATTTACAACGAAGACGGAATGGCAGTAGTCATGCTTTCCATCCCCAAGAAACAGGAGAGAACCCATGTATAGGTTGATGATTGTAGACGATGAAGAAATTATCCGGGAATCGCTTTCGCAGATGATCGATTACGCTTCGCTGGGATACCAGCTGATCGCTTCCGCCAAAAACGGCATGGAAGCCTACGATGTGATCTGCGACGAATATCCGGATGTGGTTATTACCGACATCCGCATGCCCTTTCTCGATGGCCTGGAACTGATTCAGCGGGCCCGGGAGGCGGACAGCCATATCGCCTTCATTCTGCTGTCCGGCTACGGAGAATTCGAATACGCGAAGCAGGCCATGAAATACGGCGTTAAGTACTATCTTTTAAAACCCACCGACAAACAGGAGCTCATTGACGCCCTGTGCTCCATCCGCGAAGAGTTCCGCCAGGAAGAAGAAAGGGAAGCGCGCAGACAGCAGCAGATTCTCTGCCGTCTCCAGCTTCCCCTCAGGCAATGTTTTATTATGGATGCATTGGAGCATCTGGAGGATTTTCATGACATCTACCTCCGGTATGTCTCTTTTCTTTCCATACCTTCCGACTGCCGTTCTGCCTGCATCTGCTCCTTTGTAGAGGAAACCTGCCTGCACCGTTTCCTGCAGGACGTGGTCCGCATTCTGGCAGACGATCAGCTGGAGCTGTACTTTCCGCTTCTCTGCGTCAAGAACAGCGTCGTGATCTTTGCGCCCTTTGACACGCCCTCGCGTCAAAGACGTTTCCAGAATCAGATCCGCACCCTTTCCTATCCCGGCCAGTCCGTCTCGTTTGAAGCTGTTTTTCTTCAAAGCGATACTTCAGAAGAACTCTTCCACATTGTTATGAAAAAGATCTCGCGCTTTGAACGGATCCTGATGATCGAAGGCGAGGAAACGCTGGAGCTCCACAACAATCTGACGTCCTTTCGAAAGCTCCATCAGATCGAGCACAATCTTTCCCAGCTTCCGGACCAGCCGTCTGGATTCCGTTACCTGGAAAACATCTTTCCGGACGAGCTTTCCCTGGAATCCGCCAAAGACCTTGCGCTCAACCTGTACCTGCGTCACAATCCCCATCAGCCCCCGGAACACGCCTGCGATTTCTTCGGCAAGCTGTATTCCTGCAGCACCAATTCCGAGATCCGCCAGCTGATGCAGTTCCTCTTATACCCGTGCGAATGTGAACGCACCGCCGGTTCCTCCGACAATATATCGCTTCTGAAGGCGTATGTAGAGCGCCATCTCCATTCAGAAAATCTCTCTTTAAAATGGCTGGCAGAAAACTACCTGTTTGTCAGCGTCGGTTATCTGAGCAAGCAGTTCATCAATGAAGAAGGCATCCGTTTTTCCGCTTACCTGAACCAGAAGCGGATGGACGAGGCCATACGGCTCATGGAGGAATATCCGGACGAAAACGTCAAATTCATAGCCAGCCAGGTGGGTTATGGGTACAATCCGCAGTACTTCAGCCAGGTTTTTAAGCGCTATACCGGTCTGACTCCCAGGGATTACATCGAACGCCTCAAGAAAAACCGGGCACAGGATGAGAACGTCTAAAATCCCACAGCGATTCCCACCGCTGCCGATATGGCGATGCACAGCAGCGTGTGCAGCTTAAATTTCTTCATGCAGGCAAAAATGATCACTCCGTACAGGATGGACGGAAGGTCCGGGATGTCCAGTATATTCCTGCTGCTTTCATAGACATCCAGATTCAGAAGCGCCAGTTTGGCCACGCCCAGTCCGGCAGCGGCAATCAGGCCGGTAGACGCCGGCCGCAGCCCCTTAAATATCCCCTGCACCACCGGTGAATCCTTAAAGCGGTCCAGAACTTTGGATATCAGAATAATCACAATAATGGAAGGACACACCAGAGCCAGAGTGGCCATAATGCCTCCAATGACACCTTCCGTCATGTAGCCGGCATAAGTGGCCATATTGATTCCAATGGCTCCCGGCGTAGATTCAGAGATGGCAATCAGGTTCAGAATGTCCTGCTCTGTAAACCAGCCGGTCTTTTCCGACATCTCATAGAGAAACGGCAGCGTGGCCAGACCGCCACCTACAGCGAACAAACCGGTTTTAAAAAACTCAATGCACAGCTGAATTAAAGTCATCATCTCGTTTTTCCTCCTACCCGGTAAATAACGTAGCCGCAGACGCCGGCTCCTACCACCAGCCACACAGTCGAGATCGGTGAGAACAGCGATAAAAGCAGAACCACAGCAAAAATCACCACAGAGATCTTATCGACTATTGACTTTTTTCCCAGACGCAGCACAGCGTCAAAAATCAGCGCGCACACGCAGATGCGGATACCGGAAAAGGCTCTGGATACCACAGGCAGCGACGCAAAGTTCTGCATAAACGCGGCAATCAGTGTGATGATC
>CALWQE010000052.1 GCA_944383605.1 uncultured Lachnospiraceae bacterium | reverse complement strand
CATACCGATACCAGTACAGCGCCGTAATCGCTGACGGCAAATCCCATGCCGTTTTCCGCCGTCACCGTATACAGGCTTGCCTCTCTCCCATCACTGATTTTTCCGAAAGCTTTTCGCTCAATCCGACACTTTTTCATCGTCCTCTCCTTCCGCCGCCCCTGCAGGCGGCTCTGACCATAAAAGACAGCGCTGTCCCCTGCGGAAAAACGCTGCCTTTTCATTCCTCATCCGCCCGGGGCCCGCTGGCGAGTCCCGGACAGGATTCGGGTCAGCTTTCGCTGACATCATACATTTTTTATTTGATATAGTTCTGCGCGGTCAGCAGCTCCGCAGTCAGCACACCGCCGCCTGCCGCTCCCCGCAGCGTATTGTGGGACAGGCCCACAAATTTGTAATCATACACCGTATCCTCGCGCAGACGCCCGACGCAGACGCCCATGCCTCTTTCATAATCTCTGTCCAAGGCGGCCTGGGGACGGTTATCCTCCTCAAAATATTTAATAAACTGCTTCGGCGCGCTGGGCAGGTTAAGCTCCTGGGGCAGCCCTCTAAAGCTGTTCCACCGCTCTATGATCTCCTCCCTGGAAGGCTTCCGGTCAAAGGAGACAAAGACTGCGGCAGTATGGCCGTCAGATACGGGCACACGGATACACTGGGTAGTAATAATCGGGGACGATGCCTTTACGATCTGGCCATTTTCCACCCGGCCCCAGATTCTCAGCGGCTCCTGCTCGCTTTTTTCCTCCTCGCCTGCAATATAGGGAATCACATTGTCCACCATTTCCGGCCAGTCCTTAAATGTCTTTCCGGCTCCGGAAATTGCCTGATATGTCGTCGCCACCACAGTCCGGATACCGAACTCCCGCAGCGGATGGAGGGCAGGGGTATAGCTCTGAATGGAGCAGTTTGGCTTTACGGCGATAAAGCCCCGTTCAGTACCCAGCCGCTTCTTCTGGAAAGGAATCACCGCCAGATGCTCCGGGTTCAGCTCCGGAACTACCATCGGCACATCCGGCGTCCAGCGATGCGCGCTGTTGTTGGAAACAACCGGCGTCTCCGCCTTCGCGTATGCCTCTTCGATCGCCCGGATCTCATCCTTTCCCATATCTACGGCGCTGAATACAAAATCAACCTCTGACGCCACTTTTTCCACATCGTTTACATTTTTTACAATCATGGACTTTACGGCTTCCGGCATAGGCGCTGCCATCTTCCACCGGCCCCCTACCGCTTCCTCGTAGGTTTTGCCCGCTGACCTGGGGCTGGCGGCCACTGCCGCCACTTCAAACCAGGGATGGTTCTCCAGCAGAGAAATAAATCTCTGGCCTACCATACCAGTCGCGCCTAAAATGCCAACTCTCAGTTTCTTATCCATTATCAAAACTCCTTTGACCCGTTTTACTCTGAACACCTGCCGCCGAATAGGCGGCGTTTATACCTGAGTATCGTACCCCATTTTGAAAAAAAATGCAAGAAAAAAGCGGAAAGTTAAAAATATTTTTGCAGCAGTCTGTCAGGCTATTGCAGCAGGCCGATCTCCTTCAGGTAGGATTCTGCCACGTCATCCACAGATTCTCCTTCCACATCCACACGGTAGGTCAGCTCGCTCATGGTCACATCAGAGAAAATACCGCCGAGCTGGTTAAGGATATCCTTTAATTCCGGGCAGCTGTCTTCAAATTTCTCAAACAAGTCGCTGCGGGCAAGGAGCGCTCCGTTGTATTCCGGGAAGAAGTGAAGGTCGTCTTCCAGAAGCTTGAGCCCCGCCTTGATATTCAGGCCATCGGTAGCGTAAACGACAGTAGCCTGGAAGTTTCCGCTTTCCACAGCGGAATATTTCAGATTCAGATCCACAGATACCGCATCTTTAAAATTCAGGCCGTAGGCTTCCACATACGGGCCGTATTTGGCGGAACCCTCTTCATCAAAAAATTCATGCTCCGCGCCAAAGACGATCTGATCAGAAACTGCAGCCAGATCAGAGGTGGTTTCCAGCCCGTATTCCTCCTGCACATCCGCCGTAACCGCCATCACATAAGTATTATTCAGACCCAGCTTATCCAGCAGCTCACAGCCATACTGCTCCTGCACCTGCTCATTGGCATAATCATAAACAGTGCTTCCTTCCGGCACATCAGAAGGATCCAGGTGGAGCAGCGTTGTAAGAACCGTACCGTCGTAGGACATAAACATATCTGCGTTTCCGGCGGTAAGCTCCTGGAAGCTGTTAGGCGCTGTCATTTCATCTTTCAGCTCAATCTTAATATCTGTCTGATCCTCCAGAAGAAGCATCGCCGCCCGGATCACAATCTTTCCTTCCGAGATACGGGAATCAACAATCCGAAGAACCGGCGCGTCATCCTTGCCGCCGCAGCCGGTAAAAACAGACGCCAAAAGGATCAGGCACATTGACAGGGCAAATAATTTCTTTTTCATGGTCATTCCTCCCTCTACACATATATATTGTTTGTTTTTCCCCAAACATCAAGCCGCATATCCGCTGCTTAATCCGGCACCTGCAGGCCGATCCGCCGGTACAGCCGCCGTTCGATCAGTCCCATAATGCCGTCTATCACCAGAGCCATAACCATCAGGGCAGCCGTTCCAAACAGAATCAGCTTCATACTGCTGACACGGATTCCCTGATAGATCACAGCGCCCAGTCCGCCCCCTCCCACAAAGGTGCCAAATACGGCAACGCTGATGCTGGTAACTGCGGCAATCCGGATACCGGTGAAAATCAGCGGAAACGCCAGCGGCAGGTCAATATGGAAAAGCTGGTAGGCCCGGGTCATGCCCATGCCCTTGGCCGCCTCCTTTACAGCAGGGGAAACGCTGTTCAGTCCCGTATTCGTATTCCGGACGATCGGAAGAAGGCTGTAAAGCACGATTCCCGTGATAACCGTTTTCTGGTTTCCGCCCATCAGAATCATAATAATTCCCAGCGTAGCCAGAGAAGGTATGGTCTGCAGAATATCCACAACTGTCAGGATCGGTTTGCGCAGTCTGGGATACAGATAGGAAATAATGCCCAGCAGCATACCGATCACAATAATAAAGCCAAGGGCGGTTAAAATTAAAGTACAGTGTTCCCATACGCGGTTCCAGGGCATTTATATCCCCCCTTTCCCAGAAGATTGCCCGCTTTCGCTTTGCTCCTGCAGCCGTATGCCGCGGGGCGTAAGCTTTTTCTGAAGCTTATCCAGAAGGGCTCCCAGCCCGATCGCCATAACCGCCGCCGGAACAGCGCCCATCAGGATCAGCCGGTTATCATTTGTGCCGACGCCTCTGTAAATAAATTCCCCCAGTCCGCCCTGACCGATCATAGCCGCCAGAACGGTCCAGCTCACCAGATAAATTACCGTCATGCGGATGCCGGTAAAAATCGAAGGCGTGGCAAGGGGCAGTTCTACATAAAAAAGCGTCTGCCAGCTGCTCATGCCGCAGCCCTTTGCCGCTTCCTTATATTTCTCATCCACATGAAGGATACCGGAGTAGGCGTTTTTCAGCACCGGGAAGATCGCATAGACAGAAAGAGCGATCATCACCGTAATCGGCCTCATGCCGGTATACAGATACAAAATCCCGATAAACACAATGCCGGGAATGGTCTGTAAGATCGAAAGAAACGGCATGATCAGCTTTGAAAATCTGGGAATCCGGGTGAGCAGGACAGCCAGAACCAGGGCGATGGCTGATCCGATGGCAACGCACAGAACCACATAGCCCAGATGGACAAAAATCGCCTGAAGCAGCTTCAGGGCATATGTATCCATAAAATGCTGCAATGACATGCTTATCCCTCCCCCCAGAGCGCGCTGGCCATAGCCTTGGAAATGCTGGATTTGGTCACGATTCCGGCCAGGCGGTTTTCAGGCGTGACAACAACCACATAATCCGCTTTCTTTTCCACAAGGATGCGGAAAGCGTCCCGGGCGTGCTGTCCTGTGCCGACGCAGGGAGCGTCTGTGCGGATCAGCGCTTCTACCGGCTGCCCGGCTTCCCCGTGATCCCGGATATCTTCAATAGTCACGATCCCCAGATAGTTTTTGTTATCATCTACAACCACAAGGGAATTGACCTCATACTGGCTCATCAGCTCCACACATTCCAGCGTTTTGCGCTGAGGCGAAATGGTGGCGATCCTTGTTCTCATAATATCAGAGCAGTTCAGCTCATCCTCCATACGGATCTTCTGGACATGCTTGCCCATAAATTCCCGGATGATGCCGTCTGCCGGGGAGCGGAGCATTTCCTCCGGCGGGGCGGCCTGAAGGATCTTCCCATCGTACATAAACACGATCCGGTCAGCCAGCTTAATGGCTTCGTTCATATCATGGGTAACGAAAATGACCGTCTTGTTCAGCTGTTTCTGAAGCCGTTTGATCTCATCCTGCAGGGAATCTCTGGTAATGGGATCCAGAGCGCTGAACGGCTCGTCCATCAGAATAACCGGCGGATCCACGGCCAGCGCCCGCAGCACGCCGATTCGCTGCTGCTGCCCTCCTGACAGCTCGCTGGGATATTTGTTCGCGTAGGTATCATAGTCCATATCCACCAGCTCCATAAGCTCCCTGGCCCGTTTCCTGCGGCGCTCCTTATCCCATTTCATCATACGGGGCACCACGGTAATATTCTGTTCCACTGTCATATTGGGAAAAAGGCCGATCTGCTGGATCACATAGCCGATATTGCGGCGCAGAATCTCCGGGTTCTGCTCCTTTACGCTTTTGCCGTTAATCAGGATATCGCCGCCATCCATGGGAATCAGGCGGTTCAGCATCTTCAATGTCGTGGTTTTCCCGCATCCTGACGGCCCCACCAGGACGACAAATTCCCCCTTTTCAATCGTCAGGCAGATCTCCTTTACCACAGGAGAACCGCCGTAGCTTTTTGTAACGTTACGGTACTCAATCATAAAATTCCCCCTTGCAGTTTTATTTTTCTTTGGAATTTTAATGCCAGTGAAAAACTGGCCGCATTTGTCAGAAGAGTATGCTCAAGAAATAAAATACCGGCATTGCGCCGGTGTAAAAAGATATCTCAAAATAAAAAGCATTTCTTCTTACACCTACGGGATTAGCTGTCGGGTTGGGAGGAAGAAGCTCCTGCCGCAAAACTGCGGCTTCACCCCAATAAATCGGGTCTCCCGTTACCTAAATGGTATTCGGTGCGTGTTATGTACAAAAAAGTCTAAAATAAAATATACATTTTTGTGCACAACATCTATTTTTATGTATCATAACACAAAATCAAAGAATTGTCAAAGTTTTTTAAAAAATAATCATAATATCAAAAAACTATAAAATTTGCAGCCGGTATACAGTTTTCGCAAAGTTATACTGCAAAAAAACAGACTGCGTATGCCAAAAATACTAAGCGCCTCGCGTGGAATGAAACCGCGCGGCGTTTTAGAAATTTCATATTTCTAAAAAACAGAAATCTTCCTATCTGGCTGATTTTTACGCGCAGAAAAGGAGGCGATCCAATACCGCCCCCCTTCATAATCTGTCATCCGATATTAATCTTTTCCATTAAAGCATCCTGTAAAACCTGAGAGAAGTTAATATTTCTTGCCAATGTTTCCTCGTTCAGCCATTCCGGAATGCCCTTCCTGTTGCTTCATTTATCGAAAAAGCGGCATCCCCCTTGATTTCTCAAGGCATCTGCCGCTTTCTCCATCGAGCTCCCTGCCGGACTTGAACCGGCGACCCCTTCATTACGAGTGAAGTGCACTACCGACTGTGCTAAGGAAGCCTGCCTCCTTATTATACTAAATTTCGCAAAAATTGCAAGAGTGAAATTCAATTTTTTTGAATTTGCCCTTGTAAGAATCCCCATTACATAATATAATGAGATAACAATTTATAAGTTATTATCTTTTCGCGTCAGAGGAAACAGCTATGAGAGTGATTGCAGGAAGCGCGCGCAGCCTTCCATTAAAAACATTAGATACCCTGGATACCCGCCCTACCCAGGATCGAATCAAGGAAACATTATTTAATATCATTCAGGGAGATCTGCCCGGCTGCAGGTTTCTGGATCTTTTTGCCGGCAGCGGCGCCATCGGCATTGAAGCGCTAAGCCGCGGCGCCCGGCAGGCGTGGTTCGTGGAGAAGAACCCGAAAGCCGCCGCCATCATCCGTCAGAACCTGACTTTTACCCGGCTGGCCGACAGGGCCCGGGTGATGGAAACTGATGTGATCAGCGGCCTGTCGTCGCTGAAATCCCAGGCAGAACCCATGGATATTATTTTTATGGATCCCCCCTACCGCAGCGGGCTGGAGCGGCAGACGCTGGAATATCTGGCCAGTCAGCTGCACAGCGGCTCCTGCGCCTATGCAGATTCCTATACCATGATTATTATCGAAGCCTCCCTGGACACAGATTTTTCCTATCTGGACAGCCTGGGCTTTCGCATTACCAGAGAAAAAAAATATAAAACCAACCAGCACATTTTTGTGCGGTTAAAGGAGAATACACAATGAAAACAGCAATTTACCCGGGCAGCTTTGACCCGGTTACTTATGGACACATTGATATCATAGACAGAGCCGCAAAGATATTTGACCATGTAACGGTGGGCGTGCTGAGCAATCAGTCTAAAAAGCCGCTGTTTACCGTAGCGGAGCGAGTCGATATGCTGCGGGAGATCGTCCGCGATCTGCCCAATGTGGATGTGACCTCCTTCAGCGGGCTGCTGGTTGATTTCGCCAGGGCCTGCAACAGCCAGGTAGTCATCCGGGGACTGCGGGCTATCACCGATTTTGAATATGAGCTGCAGATGTCCCAGACCAACCGTATCATGAATCCGGATCTGGATACAGTATTTTTCACTACCGATCTGAAATATTCTTACCTGAGCTCCAGCACTGTCCGGGAGGTGGCCTATTTTCACGGCGATATCAGCGCCTTTGTCCCGCCGCTGGTGGAGCAGGAAATGCTGAAGAAGTTTTCTGACCAAAAATAACTGTGTGGAGGTTAATGCCATTATGAGCAACATTGAAGAGCTGGTCAGTGAGATTGAAGATTACATAGACTCTTGCAAAGCCCAGCCTTTTTCCAATAATAAAAAAATCATCGTGGACCGGGATGTGATCGATGATCTGCTGGTAGATCTGCGGCTGCGGGTTCCCGATGAAATTAAAAAATACCAGAAAATCATCAGCAGCAGGGACTCTATCCTCTCTGATGCGAAAGCGAAGGCGGACAGCCTGCTCAGCGAGGCCACCAAACAGACCAGCGAGCTGACCAGCGAGCATGAAATCATGCGCCGGGCCATGGAACAGGCCAACCAGGTGATCGAACAGGCCAATATTCAGGCGCAGGATATTGTGGACAAGGCGACGATGGACGCCAATGGAATCCGGGAGGCTTCCATCCGGTATACGGATGAGATGCTGAAAAGCCTTCAGACCATTATCAGCCATTCCATGGAGAGCACCCAGAGTAAATTTGCCAGCTTCATCACATCCATGCAGAGCAATTACGATATTGTGATGGCCAACCGCCGGGAACTGCGCCCGGAAGAGGAGGAACAGCCTGTCCAGGAGGCACAGGCCCAGGATGGGGAAGCGCCTGCGGAAAATCTGGATGAATAGGGGGATTGGTTATGGTTGATCTTCATGTCCATTCTGTCTGTTCTGACGGTACCTGTACGCCTGCGCAGCTTATGGAGGAAGCCCACCGCCTGCGGCTAAAAGCGCTGGCGCTGACAGACCACGATACCACAGCCGGCATTTTGCCGGCTTTTTCTGCAGCCAAAGCAGGCGGCCCGGAGTTGATCCCCGGTATTGAGATGTCCTGCCTGTATCAGGGAAAAGATATCCATATCGTAGGGCTTTTTATTGACCCTGCCCATCCCTCCCTTCTTTCTGTCCTCCAGGTTTATCAGGCCAGCCGGAAACGGCGCAACCGGATGATGGCCCAAAAGCTGACCCGGGCCGGATTTCCGGTAACGGCGGAAGCTCTGGCCGCCATGTTTCCCGGCGCTGTCCTGACCCGGGCCCATTTTGCCCGGTATATGCTCTCCCACGGCTGGATCAGCCAGATTGATGAAGCTTTTCAGAAATATATCGGAGACGGCGGCCCCTGTTATGTGGAAAAGGCTTATATCGCCCCCGAGGAATCCCTGCGCGTCATCCGGGAGGCTGGCGGCATCTCCATTCTGGCCCATCCCCTGCTCTACCATATGTCCGAAAACGAACTGGAAAAAATGATCTGTTTTCTGAAATCGCTGGGCCTGGAGGGAATCGAGGCCATGTACTCCACCTACACCGACGCAGACCAGCTGTATGTCCTGAAGCTGGCCTCCCGGTTCGGCCTGCTCAAAAGCGGCGGTTCCGATTTCCACGGCGCAAATAAGCCGTCCATCGCCCTTGGTACAGGCTGCGGACGGCTCTGCGTGCCAGACGCCTATCTGGAGTCCATGAAGGATTATCTCTCCTCCCGGAAATAGTTATTGCCCAGATGAGCGGGAAGAGAAAGATTCCGCTTCTTTCTCATCGAGGTAATTACCAGAATGAGAGCGGTAATCAAAAAGGGCATCATATCATAAAAGGCGTTGGGCAAAGGAAAGATGCTTTTCGGCACATAATATTTCAGAATCCGGAGCGCACCAAAGACAAAGGAGCCGCCGATGGCGTTTACCGGCTTCCAGTTGGCGAAAATCACCAGGGCCACGGCGATCCAGCCCAGGCCGCCCACATTGTTGTTTACCCATACGCCGCCGTTGATGATCATAGCGCAGTAAGCGCCTCCGATGCCGCAGATCCCGCCTCCCAGCAGGATGCTGGCATACTTGTACTGAGTGACCTTAATTCCCGCCGCATCCGCGGCTCCCGGATTATGGCCGATTGCCTGCAGATTCAGCCCTGACTTTGTCTTATTCAGATAAAAAGCCAGGACGATGGCGATCAGGATGCCGATATAGACAAAGGGGCTGTAAGAGAAAAGCAGCGGGCCGGCCACCGGCAGATCGCTGAGCCCCGGGATATGGATATCCCGCATCTGGGCCGTAATCATCTCCGGCAGCTTCAGCGTCCCTGTCTCCGAATGCTCCAGCGCCCAGATTCCGATAAAATTGGACAGGCCGATTCCAAAAATGGTCAGCGTCAGGCCCGTTACATTCTGATTTGCCATCAGCGTCACAGTCAGCAGGGCATAGACCAGGGCGCTCAAAGCGGCGGCCAGAAAGGCGGCGGCCAGGGCGATGATAAAATTGTCTGTGTGGTATCCCGCCAGCAACCCGGCGCAGGCGCCGATGGACATCATGCCCTCCACGCCCAGGTTCAGATGGCCCACCTTTTCGTTCATAATCTCTCCCAGGGTACCGAACAGCAGAGGCGTCCCCGCCGCCACAGCAGCTACCAGGAAATTAATGATAAATTCCATTACCGTTCACCTCCCTTGTTTCTTTCCTTTCCTCCATCCTTCTTCTTTCGCGCCACCAGCCGGTATCGGATAAAAAATTCACATCCCAGCACAAAGAAAAGAATAATGCCCTGAAGCACATCCGCACAGTCTGTGGACAGGCCGAAGCTGGACTGAATCACACTGCTGCCTTTCTCCAGAATCCCAAACAAAACCGAAACGATCAGAATCGTTACCGGGTTCAGCTGAGACAGCCATGCCACGATAATTGCGGTAAAGCCCACGCCGCCGGTCACGCCGGTAGTCAGCGTAATATCGGAGCCAGTAGCCTGGATCATGCCGCACAGGCCGCAGACCGCTCCGCTAAGCAGCATCGTCCGAAGCAGCACCTTTTTTACGTTCATTCCCGCGTAGCGGGCCGTCTCCTGGCTCTCTCCCACTACGCTGATCTCATAGCCCTGCTTGGTATAGCGCAGGTATACATAGACGATCACAATCAGGATCAGCGCGATAATCCATCCGAAATGAACGCCCAGCACCTTATCCAGAGAAGCGTTTTTATCAAACCGGGCAATCTTCGCAAAGCCCTGGGAGCCGGGATCCCGCCAGGGCCCGTCCTGCAGCCAGGACACGATGTGAAGGGCTTTATAGTTCAGCATCAGGGTAAACAGCGTCTCATTGGTGCCGTAATTGGCCTTAAACCAGGCTGGCAGCAGACCCCACAGCCCCCCTCCTATCATGCCGGCTGCAGCCATTACCAGAATCAGCACCCAGTGATTCCAGTTTGCGTGAAAAAGGGCAAAATAGGAAGCGAACACCGCTCCCATAATAATCTGCCCCTCCGCGCCGATATTCCAGAACCGCATCTTAAAAGCCAGGGTTACGCCCAGGGAGGTAATCAGCAGCGGAATGATAATCTTTACCGTCGCCTGGATTGCCATAGGACTTCTTAACGCGCCGGACAGAATGGTTCCGTATATCACAAAGGGATTATAGCCCACGCACAGGATAAACAGGCCTCCGGCGGCCAGGGCCAAAATCAGCGCCAGCAAACGCAGCAGGGTAATCTGACGGTCAGGCAGTTCTGCCCGCTTCACCACCCGGATTACCGGTTCCCTGTCATTGTAATGATTCTGGCTCATGCGCCCACCTCCTTATCTGCGGCGCCTGTCATATACAGACCCACCTGCTCCTTCGTCGCTTTCCGCGCATCCAGGAATCCCGTAATTTTCCCATGGCTCAGCACCATAATCACATCGGACAGCTCCAGCAGCACATCCAGATCCTCTCCGATGAAAATCACCGCCACGTTCCGCTTCTTCTGCTCATTCAGCAGATCATAAATGGTATAGGAGGAATGGATATCCAGTCCCCGCACCGGATAAGCGGTAATCAGCAGGTTAGGCTTTGATTCGATCTCACGCCCCAGCAGTACCTTCTGCACATTGCCGCCTGACATCAGACGCACCGGAGTATTGACGCCGGGGGTTACAATATCCAGCTCCGTCACCAGCTTTTCTGCCAGCTCTCTGGCCGGACGCCGGTCTACAAAAGGCCCCCTGCCATTCCGATAGGTTTTCAGCAGCATATTTTCCACCATGCCCATCGAAGCCACCAGGCCCATACCCAGACGATCCTCCGGCACAAAGCTCATACTGATGCCCAGCTGAATAATTTCCGCCGGGGTTTTCCCGATAATATTTTCTTTTTCGTACAGGATCGCTCCTTTGTCAATCTTCATCAGCCCTGCGATGGCCTCGCACAGCTCCTTCTGACCGCTTCCAGCCACGCCGGCTACGCCCAGTATCTCGCCCCGCCGGATCTCAAAAGAAATATCATCGCTCGCCCTGCTGCCGTCCGGCCTGGTCACTGTCAGATCCACCACCTTCAGGATCGGCGTCCTGTCCTCTATCAGCGGCCGCTCGATCTCCAGGCTGACCGCCTGCCCCACCATCAGCTCCGTCAGCAGCTTTTCATCTGCCTGGGCCGTCTCAATGGTATCGATACTCTTTCCTTTCCGCAGGATCGTCACCCGGTCGCTGATTTCCAGCACCTCGTGCAGCTTGTGGGTAATAATGATAATGGCGCAGCCCTGCTCCTTCATTTTCCTTAAAATTGCAAACAGCTTTTCCGTCTCCTGCGGCGTCAGCACCGCCGTCGGCTCGTCCAGGATCAGAATCTGAGCCCCGCGGTACAGCACCTTCAGAATTTCCACCGTTTGCTTTTCACTGACAGACATTTCATAAACCCGTTTTTCCGGGTCGATTTCCAGGCCGAAGGAGCTGCAGATACCGTTAATTATCTACTTCAGCTCCTTTGCTCCCAGCCGTTTTTCTTTTGTCCCCAGGACGATATTGTCCATGGCGGTAAACACGTCCACCAGCCTGAAATGCTGATAGATCATGCCGATGCCCAGCTCTGCGGCGTCCACGGGGGAGTGGATCACCGTCTCTTTTCCCCCGATGAGAATCGTGCCCTCGTCAGGATGGTAAATCCCGGAAAGCATATTCATCAGGGTGGTTTTCCCGGAACCGTTCTCTCCCAGCAGCGCCAGCACCTCTCCGTACCGCACTGTCAGGTCGATATGGTCATTGGCCAGAACTGTTCCGAAGCTTTTTGTGATTCCTCTGCATTCAATCGCGTTTTCGCGTTCCGGAGACCGGGACATGAATCAACCATCCTTTCACTTTCAAGACTTGCTTGTCTGCTGACATAACACTGCTCTTTTCCGATCTGGTAAAATCAGATAAGGCTGTCTCTGTATGTCTGTAAGAGACAGCCCTCCTTTTGTTTCATAGGAAACTGCGTTCCCTATGAAACAAAAATGCTCCGCAGGATCGCACTGCTTTATTATTTTACAACAACATTTTTGTAATACCAGTTGATGCCGCCGGTAATGGTAGCATCGTCCAGCGTCTGGCCTTCCTCGCAGACGATTTCTCCCTCATTGGTTTCGATCAGCCCGCTGAATACGTCCCATTCGCCGGAAAGCATTTTCTCTTTCGCCTCGTTAATCTTCTCCTCTGTTCCTTCCGCACAGAAATCAGCCAGAGGCGCAATGTCTACCAGGCCCTCAGCCAGGCCCTCATAATAATTCTCTCCGGTCCAGGTTCCGTTGATCACGCTCTCTACAGCCTTGGTGTAATATACGGACCAATCCCATACCACAGAGGTCAGGACAGCGTCCGGCGCATCCTTGGACATATCAGAGTTATATCCTACGCCCCATACGCCCTGCTCTTCCGCCGCCAGCTGGGGATTGGGCGTATCGCAATGCTGGCCGATCACATCGCAGCCTTCTGCCAGCAGCGCGTCCGCAGCCTGCTTCTCCCCTTCCGGGTCAAACCAGCTGTTGGTTACTTTTACATAAACCTCTGCCTCCGGGTTTACAGAATACACGCCCATTGCAAAAGCATCGCAGCCGCCGGTTACTTCAGAATTGTCCTGGCCCATGGCAGCCACATAGCCGATCTTATTGGTTTCTGTCTTTAAGCCTGCAGCAATGCCGCTTAAATATCTGGCTTGATAGATCCGGCCGAAATAATTATTAAAATTCACCCCATTGCACTTGTAGCCTGTGCCGTGAGAGAAGATCACATCCGGATATTCCTCGGCCAGCGCCTCGCAGGTATCCATATACCCCCAGCTGGTGGCGAAAATAATATTGCAGCCTTCTTCGATACACTCCCGGATGGCTGTATCAATCTCAGATACATTGGTATCGTCCACACTGTTTTTTCTGACGATCTGGTCGTCAGACAGTCCCAGGTTTTCCTGCATGCCGATAATGCCCTGGTCGTGCGTATAAGTATAGCCGGAGCCCTCCGCCGGATCGGACAGATGAATCACGCCCACCTTAATGTCCTCCTTTGCGATAGCCGGCATCACGCCTTCGCCTTCCGCTCCCGCATCTTCCTCTTCAGCCGCCGCAGTCTCTGCGCCGGCCGCAGCCGTTGTTTCCGCCTCATCCCCGCCGGAAGAACCGCATCCGGTCAGACAGGACAGCGTCAGCGCCAGAACCAGCAGCAGACTTAAAACTTTTTTCATAACAATCCTCCTTGGTCACAGACCTCTGTTAATATTTCGAACCTGCCCATGCAGGCTCCCGCCCGGAACGCCCGCCGGCCGCAGCCAGCCGCTTTCCGCAGCCCCGGCGGCCGGAATGATCCCGCCGCCGGTATAACAAGATAGTAACCCAAATTTCGATATATTTCAAGAAATTTTTCGAAAATATTTATAAACTTTGCAGCAGCGGATCGCCTGCGAAGCAGGCGGTCTGCTGCCTGCATGGCCGAACGGGTACAAGGTTTCCGCCGGGGAAAACGGCGCCTCATTTCCTGAAGCCCCTTCTCCCCGGCGGTATCTGTTTTTCGCTGGCCCTGACAAACAAGGCCTGCTGCCCTTTTATTCTATTTTATTTTTCCTCAGCTGCTCTCGCCGCGATCTCCTTCTGCTGCACATCTACCGGCGCCTGCTCATAACGGGCGAACTCATAGGAATATTCCCCGATGCCGCCGGTCATAGAGCGAAGATCCGTATTATATCCGAACAGCTCGGACATCGGCACATCCGCTGTAATCACCTGCTTGCCCCCTGAGATATGATCCATACCCAGCACACGGCCCCTGCGTTTGTTAATATCGCCCATAATGTCGCCCGCAAAGCTGTTGGGTACTGTTACCTTCAGTGTGGCGATAGGCTCCAGCAGTACCGGTGAAGCATCCATAAAGCCGGCCTTAAAGGCAATGGATGTAGCAGTCTTGAAAGCCATTTCCGAAGAGTCTACCGGATGGTACTTGCCATCGATCAGCGTAGCCTTTACGCCTACAACCGGATATCCGGCCAGCGGCCCCTTCTGTACAGATTCCTGAAGCCCCTTCTCCACAGCAGGGAAATAGTTCTTCGGAACCGCGCCGCCTACTACTTTCTCCTCAAAGATAAACGGCTTCTCCAAATCGCCGGAGGGCTCAAATTCCATTACTACTACGCCGTACTGGCCATGGCCGCCAGACTGTTTTTTATGGGTGCCGGTTACGGTAGCTTTCTTTCTGATAGTCTCCCGGAACGCTACCTTCGGTTTGCTTAATTCCACATTGACCTTATAGCGCTCTGCCAGCTTGCTGACTACCACCTCCAGCTGCTGGTCGCCAATGCCGTACAGCAGTGTCTGGCGATTCTCGCTGTCTGTCACAGACTTCACAGTCAGATCCTCGTCCATGATCTTGCCCAGGGCTGTGGCGATCTTATCTTCATCCCCTTTGTTGACAGCCTTATAGCACATATAGGTATAAGGAACAGAGATCTCCGGGCGGTCATAAACCACCTGAGCCCCTTTTAAGGCAATGGTGTCGCCGGTCGCCACATTGGTGATTTTCGCCATGGCGCCGATATCGCCTGCCTTCAGCTCAGGCACCTCGATGGCCTCCTTGCCCCGCAGGATATACAGCTTGGACAGCTTCTCCTCTGTTTCCCTGTTGACATTATAAATCATCGTATCCGGCTTCAGAGAGCCGGTGCATACCTTAACGAAGGAATATTTCCCGATAAAAGGATCCACCAGTGTCTTGAATACCTTGGCGCTCATATATTTGCTGCTGTCATAAGCTACCGGAACGATCTCCCCGTTGCTCAGATCCTTGCCGTATACCGGCTTGTTCAGCGGTGACGGGAAATATTTCACGATACAGTCCAGAAGCATCTTCGCGCCCTGGGCGTTAATGCCGGATCCCATTAACACAGGAACGATCTCCCCGTCCGTCACATGGCTGCGCAGCGCCGCGGAGATTTCTTCATATGTAAAAGTATCCCCGTCAAAATACCGCTCCATATATTCCTCGCTGGTCTCCGCCACCGCCTCGATCAGCGCGTCGTAGCTGATAGAAACATGGTGGGACAGATACTCGGGAATCTCGCACTCCTCATATTCGCTGGTTGTCCCTACGAAACGGCGGCCCTTCATCTTCACCAGATTGACAAAGCCTACAAACTTTTCATTTTCACGGATAGGCACATGGAAAGGCGCCACCTTACGGCCAAACTTTTCGTTCAGCGTAATCATAATATTCCGGAAGCTGGCATGATCGTCGTCCATGTCTGTGACAAAGAACAGGGTGGGCAGGCCATTTTTCTCACACAGTTCCCATGCCTTTTCTGTTCCCACTTCCACGCCTGATTTTCCGTTTACCACGATAACCGCCGCGTCTGCCGCCGCTACCGCCTCTTCTACTTCGCCTACAAAGTCGAAATAGCCGGGCGTATCCAGAATATTCACCTTATAGCCGTCCCACTCGATCGGAACCAGAGTCGTGCCAATAGAAAACTGACGCTTAATTTCTTCTTTATCAAAATCACTGATGGTATTTCCATCGGTTATCTTTCCCATTCTCTTGGTAATGCCTGAAATAAAAGCACAAGCTTCTGTTAAGGTTGTTTTTCCGGCTCCCCCATGCCCGAGAAATACAACGTTGCGGATTTGATCGGTTTCATAAACGTTCATGTAAATTACCTCCAATGCTGTGTATTGAACGTGCTGACAGCCCATGGGACGGGCCGTACATGCTCATGTAAACATTTTACTAAAAAATTCAAAATATTACAAGCAATTTATTCATTTTTTACAAATTTATCTTGGATAATTCAGAAACATTTTTCACCAGATTTTTCTTTTTACCGCCCGTCCGCTTTAAAGCGTAAAACTTTAACGTGCAAAAGCATTGACAAACCATCCGACATCGTCTACAATAAATTTCATTATTGGCAGAAAAGGTTTCTGCCGCCCCAGGAGGAAAAGGAATGATTATCATTATGAAGCCTGGCGCAAAGCCGGGATCCATCCAGAACGTAATAAAAACCATAGAGGACCACGGGCTGCGCGCCCATCTGTCGGAAGGCGACCAGGTCACGATCATCGGCGTGGTAGGCGATAAAACAAAGCTGGCTCCCGCCAACATCCAGCTGGCGCCGGAAGTGGAAAAAATCGTCAATGTCACCGAATCTTATAAGCTGGCCAACCGGAAATTCCACCCGGATGATACCATAATCCATGTGGGCAATACCCAAATCGGCGGCGGCGCCCTGGCGATTATGGCCGGCCCCTGCGCCATTGAAAATGAAGACCAGCTGCTGTCCACCGCAAGAGCGGTGAAACAGGCCGGCGCCAGTTTCCTGCGCGGCGGCGCCTACAAGCCCAGAACCTCCCCCTATTCTTTCCAGGGGCTGGAGGAGGAAGGGCTGAAATATATGAAGACAGCCAGAGAGGAAACCGGGCTGAAGGTGATCTGCGAAGTCACCAGCGCCCGGGCCATCGAAACCGCTTCCAGATATGTAGACATGCTGCAGATCGGCGCCCGGAACATGCAGAATTTTGAGCTGCTGAAGGAGGCCGGAAAAACCGGCATCCCGGTTCTGCTGAAGCGGGGACTGGCCGCCACCATCGATGAGTGGCTGAACGCGGCGGAGTATATTATGAGCGAAGGCAACGAGCAGGTGGTGCTGTGCGAACGGGGCATCCGCACCTTTGAGACCTCCACCCGCAATACGCTGGATATCAGCGCGGTTCCTGTCCTGAAGGAAAAACCCCACCTCCCCGTTATTGTGGATCCCAGCCACGCCAGCGGCGTAAGGGCCTATGTGGCTCCTCTGGCCAGAGCTGCCGTGGCAGCCGGCGCGGACGGGCTGATGATCGAAGTGCATCCCTGCCCGGCCTGCGCTCTGTCTGACGGGCCCCAATCTCTGAATTTCACAGATTTTGAACAGCTCTGCCGGGAACTGCGGCCCTATGCCGCCCTGGCCGGAAAGGAGTTCTGAGGGATATGGTGATCGGTTTTATCGGCCTGGGGCTGATCGGCGGTTCCATTGCGAAGGGACTGCGCAGGCAGCACCCCGAATATCATATTATTGCCGCCGCCCGCTCGGAACGGACTGTCCTGGAAGCAAAAGCCAAAGGGATCATTGACGAAGCCTGCCTTCAAGTGGACGAACGGTTCGGCAGCTGCGACATGATTTTTCTGTGCGCTCCGGTTTCCTATAATATTGCCTATCTGAGCCAGCTGAAACCGCTGATCTCTGACCGCTGCATCATCACAGACGTGGGCAGCACCAAGACAGAGATCCACGAAGCGGCGGCCCGGCTGGGCATGGAGAGGAATTTTATCGGCGGACATCCCATGGCAGGCTCTGAGCGCAGCGGCTTCCAGTATGCTACCGACCATCTGGTGGAAAATGCCTGGTATGTCCTGACCCCTACCCCGGAAACGGCTCCGGAGCAGCTGGAGCTCTGCCTGTCCGTGGTAAAGGAGCTTCACGCCCTTCCTCTTGTGCTGGATTACCAGGAGCACGACTATATTGTTGCGGCGATCAGCCATCTGCCGCATCTGATTGCGGCAGGTCTGGTAAACCTGATCCACGACAGCGACAATGCCAGCCAAACCATGCGCCAGATTGCCGCAGGCGGATTTAAGGATATTACGCGGATCGCTTCCTCCTCACCGGTGATGTGGCAGCAAATTTGCCTTACAAACGGCAGCCAGATCAGCCGGATCCTGAAACGCTACATCCGTTCCATGGAGGATATTCTCCGGCAGGTGGACAGTCAGGACGGGGATGCGCTCTACCGCCTCTTTGAAACAGCCCGGGACTACCGCGACTCCATCCCGGATCAGTCCAGCGGGCCGCTGAAAAAAGAATATTCCATTTACTGCGACCTGGTGGATGAGGCGGGAGCCATCGCCACCATCGCCACCATTCTGGCCGCGCACCAGATCAGTATCAAAAATATCGGCATTATTCATAACCGGGAATTTGAACAGGGCGTCCTGAAAATCGAGTTCTACGAGGAATCAGCGGCGGACAGCGCCGATGTCCTGCTGACCCGGTGCCAGTACCATGTATATAAGCGCTGACGGAGATTGACATGATTAGATTACAAAAAGCAAAAGCATTAAAAGGAGAACTGACTGTTCCGGGAGATAAATCCATCTCCCACCGAAGCGTAATGTTTGGCGCCATCGCCAGCGGCGTTACGGAAATCACAGGCTTTCTGCAGGGAGCGGACTGCCTGTCCACGATCCGCTGCTTTTCCCAGATGGGAGTGCCTGTAGAAAATGATGGCAGCCGGGTGTTGGTAAGAGGCCGGGGGCTGCGGGGACTGCTGCCTCCGGCACAGGTTCTGGACTGCGGCAACAGCGGCACCACTGTCCGGCTGCTCAGCGGTATTCTGAGCGGCCAGTCCTTTTCTTCTGTCCTGACAGGGGACGCTTCTATCCAGAAACGGCCGATGAACCGGATCATTCGTCCCCTCAGCCAGATGGGGGCGGATATCTCCAGCGTTTCCGGAAACGGCTGCGCTCCCCTGGCGATTCACGGACAGCCCCTGCGGGGCATTCATTACCAGTCTCCTGTGGCCTCCGCTCAGGTGAAATCAGCCATTTTGCTGGCGGGTCTGTACGCGGACGGGAAAACCACCGTGACGGAACCGGCCCTCTCCCGGAACCATACCGAGCTGATGCTGCAATATTTCGGCGCCCGGACAGAAAGCTGCGGCGCCACCGTCTCTGTGGAGCCGGCCCAGGAGCTGTACGGACAGAAAATCTCTGTTCCGGGTGACATCTCCTCCGCCGCCTACTTTATCGCTGCAGGCCTGATGATTCCCGGCTCCGAACTGCTGATCCGGAATGTGGGCATCAATCCCACCCGGGACGGCATTCTGCGTGTCTGCCGGATGATGGGGGCGGATATCACCCTGCTGAATGAAAACCATGAGAACGCCGAGCCTACCGCCGACCTTCTGGTTCGGAGCAGCAGCCTGAAGGGAACTGTGATCGAAGGGGAACTGATCCCCACCCTCATCGATGAACTGCCTGTCATCGCCGTAATGGCCTGCGCCGCAGAAGGAACCACCATAATACGGGATGCCGCCGAGCTGAAAGTAAAGGAATCCAACCGGATTCAGGCCGTAGCGGAAAATCTGGCCGCCATGGGCGCCGATGCCGCCGAGACAGAGGATGGACTGATTATCCGCGGCGGCAAGCCCCTTCACGGCGCCTCCATCGCCTGCCGGGCCGACCACCGGATCGCCATGAGCTTCGCTGTTGCCGCCCTGTGGGCGGATGGGGAGACCGTGATCGAAGACAGCAGCTGCGTCAATATTTCCTATCCCGGATTTTTCCGCCAGCTGGAGCAGCTGGAATGGAGCAGTTTCCTATGAAACAAATAAAAAAGTCCCCCGCGCCATATTGCTTGCTGCAATATGGATTCGGGGGACTTTCCTGTTCCGGCCTTATCCATTCTTCTCCAGCCGTTTTGCCGCCTCCCGGAAATAATCCGGCGGCGGCGCCTGAAACTCCATATAAGTTCCTGAAGAGGGATGGACGAAACCGAACACGCCCGCATGGAGGGCCTGTCCTTCCCATTCCACTCCCATCACCTTTACCGGACAGGGATCCGGCCCATATACATAATCTCCTGCCAGCGGATGTCCCCGGAATGCCATATGCACCCGGATCTGGTGGGTGCGCCCGGTCTCCAGCCGGCACTCTGCCAGAGCATATTTCTCCCACTGCTGCAAAACCCGGTAATGGGTTACTGCTTCCTTTCCGCCGGAAGCCACCACCGCCATCTTCAGCCGGTCCCGGGGGCTGCGGCCGATCGCTCCCTGAATCACCCCTGTTTCCTCCCTGAATCTGCCGTGGACAATGGCCAGATACCGGCGTGTAACCGAATGTTCCTTCAGCTGGGCCGCGATCAGCTGATGCGCCCTGTCATTTTTGCAGGCGATCAGCAGCCCGGAAGTATCTTTATCGATCCGGTGAACAATACCCGGCCGCATCACCCCGTTGATGCCGGACAGACTGCCGGCGCAGTGATACATCAGGCCATTGACCAGCGTGCCGGAATAATGTCCCGCTGCCGGATGCACCACCATTCCCTTTGGCTTGTTGACCAGAATCACATCCTGATCCTCATATACGATATCCAGCGGAATGTTCTCCGGCAAAATTTCCGGGACAGCCGCGTCCGGCACTGAAAAGGAGATCTCATCGCCGGCCGCCAGCCGGAGGCTGCTTTTCCCGGATGTTCCGTTTACCAGAACATGGCCTTCCTTCAGCAGCTTCTGAATATACGACCTGGACATATCCTGGCACTGCTCTGCCAGATATTTGTCCAGCCTTTCTTTTTCATACCCATCCTCTACGCGAAACGACAGCTGCTTCACTCTGTCTCAGCCCCTTTTTTCCGTCTGCTGAACAGGAACTCCAGATCCTGCTCTTTGTACACAAACAAAACAGCAATAAACAGCAGGGCGGTGGATATGGTTACATAGCAGTCTGCCACATTAAATACCGGAAAATTAATCGGCACGAAATAGAAAAAATCCACCACATAGCCCAGCGCCACTCTGTCAATCAGGTTTCCCGCCGCCCCGGAAAACAGCAGGACGCAGACAATCCGCAGCGGCAGAAAATGCCTGGTTTTTGGCGTCCGCAGATAAGCATAGAGAACCGCCAGCAAAACCAGAGGCGTAACAATATAAAATACCAGCCGCTGATTTTGCAGGATCCCGAATGCCGCTCCGTAATTCTCTACATACACCAGCTCGAAAATACCGGGGATTACCGGTACCGGCCCGTTCAGCCCTTTCAGGCTGGTCTGGGCCAGCCACTTCGTCCATTGATCCAGGCCGGTAAAAATGGCTGCGGCTGCCATGAAAACTACCAAAGATCTTATTTTCTTTCCTCTCATCATTCCTCCGGCCTCTCTGCCTGTTGATTCCCTGATTGCCCGTTCTTTGGCGCTGCGCCCAGGATTTCCGCCAGTCCCTCTGCCATTTCCTCCCGGCTGACGGTGCGGTCTATGCACGCCTCCCCGATCTGTCTGAGCAGGATAAATTTCACCACGCCAGCCTCCATCTTTTTGTCATGCCGGACCGCCTCCAAAATCTTCCCGCAGTCCGCTCCGGCCAGCGCCGCCGGAAGCCCCGCCGCAGCGGTCACATTCCGGACATCCTCATAATCCTGCCTGGAAATCCATCCCCGCTTCATGGAAATGAACGCAGCCGCTATGCATCCCAGCGCAACACACTCGCCATGGAGCAGAGCAAATCCCATCTCCTTTTCAATGGCATGGCCCAGGGTATGTCCAAAGTTCAGCAGCGCCCGCTCTCCCTGCTCCTTGGGATCCCGTTCCACTACCTCCCGTTTGATCTCGCAGCTGCGGCGGATCATCTGCCCGCATGTCTCCAGATCCCGGCGCCGGATATCCTCCATATGATCCCGGAGCCAGTAAAAATATGCTCTGTCCCGAATCAGGCCGTGTTTGATGATCTCTCCCATGCCCTCCAGATAATGCCGCTCTGTCAGCGTGGCCAGCACAGACAGGTTCATATAGACCAGCCGCGGCATGTAAAATGCCCCCACCATATTTTTATAAGAGTCAAAATCCACTCCCGTCTTCCCGCCGATGCTGCTGTCTACCTGGGAGAGAAGCGTTGTCGGAACCTGGATAAAATCGATGCCGCGCAGATAAGTGGCGGCGGCAAATCCTGTCAGATCTCCTGTAACGCCCCCGCCCAGGGCGACCAGCAGATCCTTTCGTTCAAAATGCTGAAGGATCAAATGCTCATACAGCTTCCGCACCACATCCAGATTTTTATTTTCCTCCCCTTCCGGAAATACAAAGGACGTCACCGTCCCGGCACATCCGCTGATTACGCCGCTGACCTGCTCCAGATAGTAAGACGCTACTCTGCTGTCGGTGACGATACATACTTTCCGCCCCTGTACGCCCAGCTTTCTCAGTTCCTCCTCCAGCCCGCCGAAATCCCGGCGGAATACAATATCATAAACCGGCTTTTCTCCCTGATGTACTGTGATCCTGCCGGCGGCGCTGTTTCCCTCTGACATTCAGACATCTCCTCTCATTCAAATATTTCCAGGCAGACCATATCCCGCCCTTTTTTCGTCTTTGTCATAAAACCCTTATACCGGAATTTTCCCAGATGCCGGACAGAAATCAGAGCACCCTCCTCCGGTGCGAAGGAAGAGGAAAGGATCATCCTGCCATTGACAAATACCCGCTCGCCTCTGACACACTCTGCCGCTTTTGCCCGGGACAGCCCGAAAGCCAGGCTGACCAGGCTGTCCGTCCTGACCGAAGCGATGCTTCCGGTCACCTCCCGGTACCGGGGCGTATAATGAATTTCTCCCGTCTCCACGATCTGGCATACCACCGGATTATACCGGACCATGGTCAGCTGCTCCGCAATAAAAGGCGCGATCTGGTCACGGCACAGCACCCAGGCGTCCTGGCCGGATACCAGGATATCCCCTGTCTGGCTCCGCTCAATGCCCAGATTCAGCACTGCTCCCAGATAATCCCGGTGGGTGCAGGCCCCGGCATATTTCGGCGCCTTCGGACGGATCAGCACCGCGGAAACCGGCGCCGCCGGAAATTCTTCCATAACAGGAAGAAAGCAAACAATCTTCCGTTCCGCGGTTTCATAGCCTCCCTCCAGCTTTACGCTGACAGGCGGCAGCTCTGGCCGCAGCGAATGGAAAACTGTCTGCTCACTCAGATTTAAAAAATGGCTGAATACGGGAATGTCTCTGTGCCAGCACTGATTCGCCAGCTCCAGCAAACGTTTCCGCAGCAGCTGCTCTTCCTGCTCCATAGGCCCTCCCCCTTACAGCTTAAAGGCGGAGGAATCGAAATTCTCCTCTGACAGGGCGTCCAGCAGATCGCCTGACAGCTCAATATTTGCAGGCGTAACAATAAAAATATATTCCGTCACCTTATTCAGATTGCCTTTGATCGAGTAACAGGCGCCGAAGGTAAAATCAATAATCCGCTGTCCGGTTTCGATATGGATGCCCTCCAGATTGATGACAACCGCCATTCCCTTCAGCAGAGTATCCACGATCTCCTTGGAATCCTCCATGGAAGCCGGCTTAATTACGCATACCTCCATGCCGCGGCTGCCGGCGCTGCGGGTCAGGGGCACCACATTGCTCTTCCTGGCGGGACGGGCCGCAGACGGCTCCTTCAGGTCAAAATCCTCCGGCTCCTTTTCTTTTTTCTGCCGTCTCCCCCGTGTTTTTTCTTCTTTCATCTGATAATCCAGATCATCATCATTAAATTCATCAAAATCGTCTTCATCATAACGGTCGGATAATTTAACCATATCCAGAAATTTTTCAATAAAACCAGCCATGATTACACCGCTCCATTTCTATATTGATTTCCAAAGCCTGCATGCGCCCGGCAGCCGACGTACCACCAAAGATGAAAATCTGGCGGGCGCATTTGGCATCCCTGAATGAATGCCGCCTAATCGGCGGCGGATTTTCAGAGTAAATATTCAGATTTCCTTCTTATGTATCTCATAAATCATATCACATTTCCACCCCATAGTCAAATAGGCCGGCCGGTTTTCCATAATGGCTGCTAATAAATAATGTCATCCTCATGGACAGCGCCGGCGTCCAGCACAATATGATCGTAAACAGACAGCCCGTAAGGCGTGCTGTCGCTGACGATACAGTAATCCTCATTCTGATCCAGGATATCTACCCGGCGGAAAATGGCATAGCCGCTGTTGACATTATACACGCCTGTCAGCGGTTCCGTCTCACCCACCATAAACCGGTCGCTGCTGTCCGGCTTCAACAGATAACAGCCGGCAGGAATTTCCTCCAGTCCGGTATCAATATAATAGTATTCTTCATCCGAATCATAGATGGTGGCGGCGACAAAATGGGCTGTAACCGCGCCGTCCTCTCCCACCGTCTCCACATTAAAGCCGTTCTGGCTGCTTTCTCCGCCTTTGGTCAGGAAATCAACGGGAATGCGGTAAAAGTCCTTTGTGGTCAAAGCTGTCAGCGGAATCTTCAGCCCCTCCGCCTGATTTTTATCCACTTCAATCTCCACAAACCGTTCCGGCAGAAACTGTACCATATAATTGTCAAAGTCCAGCCTGGCCATTGTCGTCCCATCGGCGGCGACAAAGGTGGAATATTCCGCCTCGGTCTCAAACTGATTCAGCCGAAACCGAACCGTCACGGTTTCCCGTCCTTCCAGCGCCGTCAGATCCTCTTCTTCCACCGGAATAATCACCGACCACTGGTCGCTGTTTACCGTCTTATAGACAGGGGTGCCCGCTTCAATCATCGCTCCGGCCTTAAAATAAGTTTTCTCATAATTTTCTTCAAGGAAAGAGTCCATCGTCAGCTGTTCCGCCGACATGCCTTCAAAGCCGTCGGCATAATAAGCCACCACGCCGCTGGATGGCGCGTGATACAGCTGGAACTGTCCATCCAGCTCTTCCAGCGCCTGGTTCAGCTCCGCCATGGCGTCCATACTGGCATATTCCAGCAGGGCCGCCTGGATGGAATATTTTACTTCATAAATATCTGAAAAATCGGCGGGATCATAGCTGACGCTGAAATTAGCCAGCATCCGCTTCAAATAAGTCAGGCTTTCCTCCGACAGCTGGTTGCCATCGGCGCTCTGCTGGGCCAGCAGCTCTGACAGCTGCCCGGTTTCATCAATGGAATACACCAGATCGCCCACGCCGGTTTTCTGCCCTTCCTGCATATAATAATATACCGTCCCGTTATATTCCGCATTATAAACCGTTTCATCCCGCAGAATAATACCCGTATAATCTGATTCTGCCGCAAGCTGCCCCTCGCTGACCGTATAAATCTGAATATGTTCCCTGGACAGATAGAGGGCGACGCAAATAATCAGATACAGAAGAATGAAAGCGAAAATAACCGTTCCGATATTAATATACCTGTAGGTTTTCAAACGAATAATTTTTTTATTTTTTCTAGCCATCCGTTCTCCCTTCCAACCTCTTTATTATAAAAAAAGAAAGCGGAATACGCAATACATATTTTTTGTCAAAAGGGATATCCTAATGTGAGAATGGAGGTAATCATATGAGCACAAAAGGAATTGATTATACAATATTAACCATCGCCATCATCGGGGCAATCAACTGGGGATTAATCGGCTTCTTCCGTTTTGATCTGGTCGCCTTCCTTTTCGGCGATATGTCTTTGCTGTCCAGGATCGTCTACGGCCTGGTGGGCATCGCCGGCCTCTACCTGATCAGTGCCTACGGAAGGATCCAGTCCGCAGACCGGGCGTAACCGAACCATATTTCTGACAGGTTCTGCATGGCCGAACTGTCACAAAAAATAACACGGAAAGCCTGTCGCTGACAGGCTTTCCGTATGTATGGCGATCCTTCGTATATCTGATTACAATGAAACAACAACTTTGTCCTTAGCATTTTCAGGAAGGCTATCCGCATCCTGGGAAACGCTTAATACAAACGTGACTTCATATTTCTTTCCGATTTGATCCAATTCATCTATCGCACCTGCAATATCCTGCCCTTCCAGAGCGGATAATTTCAGGAAGCTGTCCAGGTACATCTGTTCCAGATCATGATCCTGGGAAATAATTCCGCAGATAAAACCGATAAAAGCCTCATACGACTCAATCCCGAAATCAGATACGTTAATCAAACGTACCCTGTTATTTAACTCATACATATGCTTGGAGCTCTTATCCAGGTATACAATCGAGCCCTTCGCGTCCTTTATAGCATTGTTTGCCTTTTCCAAAAGGTATTTTGTTTTCCCTTTTCCTTTCTGACCTGCTATAATTTCGACCATAGCGTTCTCCTCCTTTTGTGCGAAACGTATATGATATTTAAAATAATTATAGTACAAATTTTACAAAAGCACAACAATTATTTCAAAATTTTCGTTAATAATTCGTTCATCTGCTCATACAGGGAATCTCTGCTGTCCGCCTTTAAAATAACCGAGATATACTGTCTGCCCTCTCCGTCTTCTGAGATCAGCGCCAGACAGGAACCGGCAGGCGTAGTGGTTCCCGTTTTGCCGCCCACTGCCGTTACGCCCTCCGGCGTTTCTCTGTTGCCGTTCATGTACTGAACTGTGGTAGAAAATTCCCTTGAGGCGGTATTTCCCTCTTCATCCGTATACTCTGCAGTATAAGAGGGGGTGGATATGATCTGGAGAAACAGGTCATAATCCATCAGGGCGTCCACGATCAGATAAATATCATAAGCCGTAGTATAATGATCATCGTCCGACAGGCCGTGGGGATTCATAAAATGTGTTCCGGTGGCTCCCAGCTGGGCGGCCGTTTCGTTCATCATGGACACAAAGCTGTCCACACTGCCGCCTCCTAACAGCCAGGCGGCAGCTGTAGCGGCGTCATTTCCGGAAGGAAGGAGGGCACCGTAAAGCAGCTGCTCCAGGGTATAGGTCTCCCCTGGCCTGATGCCCGCCAGGGAGGTTCCCTCCAGTCCCTCCAGCATCTCCTCTGTGATCTGTATGGTATCCTCCAGATTTCCTCTCTCCAGCGCCACCAAAACCGTCATCAGTTT
>CALWQE010000051.1 GCA_944383605.1 uncultured Lachnospiraceae bacterium | reverse complement strand
TATCAGAAATAATGGAAAACAGAGGGGAAAGCTGCTTTCTCCCTGTGCTGAAAAGGGAGCGGGAAAGGCCTGGAGGGCCGCCCGCTCTTTTTTTATTTTATGTTTTTTGTTCATTGACAGCCGCCGGTTTCGTTGCTATGATGGTAGCAGGGAAATAGGAATTGGCAGAATCCATCTTTGAGCGGATAGAAGGGAAGGTTGATATGTGTGAAACAATGTATGGATGCAGATAATCTCCACCGGCGGCTGAAAAAGATTATCGGACAGCTGAACGCCATCGACAGAATGCTGGACGAGGACCTGCCCAGCGAGCACGTCCTGATGCAGATTAACGCAGCGAAGAGCGCGCTCCATAAGGTAGGGCAGATCGTCCTGGAAGGGCATGTAAAGCACTGTGTCCGGGATGGGATCGAGCATGGAGACGCGGAAAAAACGATGGATGAATTTGCCAGGGCCATTGAACATTTCTGCCGAATGTCCTGACAGGACTGTTCGCGAAAAAATACACGAAAATCTTTTCCGATGCCTATTTATATTTTTTGTATTTTCGTGTAAAATGGAAAAGAATCCTGACAGATAGGGTTCATCGCCGAAATGATATGTAAGGCAAAAATAGAGCAAGAAGGGATGTAACAACCATGGAGAATTATTTCCAGCCAGAAATTGAATGCGCCTCCAGAGAACAGATCCTGGCATGGCAGAACGAGCGACTGGTGAAAACCGTCCGGCATGTATACAAAAATGTGCCTTATTACCGCAACCTGATGGAGCAAAAGGGCGTAACCCCTGATGACATCCATTCTGTGGACGACCTGCATAAGCTGCCGTTTCTGACAAAGGACGACCTGCGGGAAGCCTACCCCTACGGCCTGCTGGCTATGCCCCTGCGGGACTGTGTGCGTATCCAGTCCACCAGCGGTACCACCGGCAGAAGAGTGGTGGCTTTTTATACCCAGCACGACATTGACCTGTGGGATGAATGCTGCGCCAGAGCTATTGTGGCGGCAGGAGGAACCAAGGATGATGTGGTTCATGTATGCTACGGCTACGGTCTGTTTACCGGCGGCCCCGGTTTAAACGGCGGCTCTCACAAAGTCGGCTCTCTGACCCTGCCCATGTCCTCCGGCAATACGGAGCGGCAGATTCAGTTTATGTGCGACCTGGGCTCCACGATTTTATGCTGCACCCCTTCTTATGCGGCGTATCTGGGAGAGACCATCAAGGAAAAAGGGCTGAAAGATAAAATCAAGCCGAAAGCCGGCATCTTCGGCGCGGAGGCATGGAGCGAGGAGATGCGCCAGGATATCCAGGAGCTGCTGGGGATCAAGGCTTATGATATTTACGGACTGACGGAGATCTCCGGCCCCGGCGTCTCCTTTGAGTGCAGCGCGCAGACCGGTATGCATATTAACGAGGATCATTTTATTGCGGAAATTATTGATCCGAATACCGGAGAGGTTCTGCCTGACGGAGAAAAAGGCGAGCTGGTATTTACCAGTATCACGAAGGAAGCATTCCCGCTGATCCGGTACCGTACCCGGGATATCTGCGTGCTGACCCGTGAGAAATGCTCCTGCGGCCGTACTCATGTGAAGATGAGCAAGCCGATGGGCAGAAGCGATGATATGCTGATTGTAAAGGGCGTCAATGTATTCCCGTCTCAGATCGAGACAGTGCTGATCAACAAGGGCTATCCTGCAAACTATCAGATTATTGTAACCAGAGAGAACAACAGCGACAAGCTGGAGGTTCAGGTAGAGATGGTTCCGGAGATGTTCTCCGATACTATGAGCCAGGTGGCTGTAAAAGAGAAGGAGCTGGTGGACGCTCTGAAATCCATGCTGGGCATTTACGCGAAGGTAACGCTGGTGGCGCCGAAAACCATCGCCAGAAGCGAGGGAAAGGCAGTCAGAATCATCGACCAGCGGAATTTATATTAAGAGAGGTGGAGCATATGACCGTTGATCAGATTTCAATTTTTGTGGAAAACAGACCCGGCTGTCTGGCGGATGTGACGAAAATCATGGCGGACAGCCAGATCGACATGCGGGCGCTGTCCATAGCGGAGACGCCGGATTTCGGTATTTTGCGGGCAATCGTAAACGATACGGAAAAGACGGCCCGGATCCTGCAGGAGGCAGGATATATCTATTCCACCACCCCTGTTCTGGCGATTGCCATCGCCGATGAGCCGGGGAGCCTGTATCAGGTGCTGGCTGTCCTGAAGGAATATAACATTAACCTGGAATATGTCTATGCCTTTGTGACGAGAAAAGAGGATGAGGCCTATATGATCCTGCGTGTGGCAGATAATGACAAGGCATATGAGGTGCTCTCCAGCCATCATGTGAAGGTGCTGTCCCAGGAGGATCTGAATCAGCTCTGATCCGGGCTTTTGGCAGGGAAGAGCGCCTGTGAAATGACATAAAAAAGAAAAGTGCGCGCTTTAGCCAACCACCGATAAGGAAGGTTTGAAAACAAACTAACTTAACGGCTGGCAGACAGGCTGCGAATCGAGTAGGAGGAAGTTTCTCAATCAGAGGAATTTCCTCCTAAAACCATGTCTCTTTTATCAAGTCTGCTACCCCGTATATTCCGGCTGCGGTACGCCGTCCTTTTCGCAGGCCGGGTATATTTTCTCAATGCCGCGTCCCCGGCTTTCAATAAAGCCCGCCAGATAGAGCACATGGGCAATGTTGGGGTTGCAGGGGCTGGAAGCGTGCTTGCCCATCTGATCTTATATTACTTGCTGTCTTTGCCGCCGTCAAGGGCGGCTTTTTGTTTCCGGTCAATCAAACTGGAAATTTCTGAATAATTTCCCGGTTCCGGCACACACTATCTGACACGGGCAGAGACGGCGCTTCCTGGAGACTTTGGCGGCGCCGGCCTTCTGCCGGATCGGAAAGGAGGAGTATGTCGGATGGAGAAGCAGCCATTATCCGGAAACCTGCAGGCGGATATGGAATATTTCCATAAACGGCTGTCGGTGGACAGAAATTTTGATATTGTATACAGGGTGATTCAGATTGCGGACAGAAAAGCCTGTATTTATTGTGTGGACGGTTTTGTAAAGGACGAGGTGCTGGAAAAGATCCTCTCTTTTCTTTTTTCCAAAAAGCCGGAGGATATGCCGGACAGCGCCCATGAATTTTCCAAGGGGCTGGTGCCCTATACAGAGGTAGGGCTGGTGTCAGACCCGGATACTGTAGTGACCCAGCTGCTGTCAGGGATCAGCTGTCTGTTTGTGGACGGCTACCGGGAGTGTATTACCATAGACTGCCGGACCTATCCGGTCAGGAGCGTGGAGGAGCCGGAGAAGGATCGGGTACTCCGGGGTTCCCGGGACGGATTTGTGGAGACACTGGTATTTAATACGGCGCTGATCCGCCGGCGGATCCGTGACCCTCATCTGATTAATGAGATTATGCAGGTGGGCGGAAAATCCAAGACGGACGTGGCCATCTGCTATATTGACGACCGGGTGGATCATGAGCTGCTGGATCACATCAAAACCCGGATCAGCAATATCGAGGTGGACGCCCTGACCATGAACCAGGAAAGCCTGGCGGAGTGTCTGTATGAATACAGATGGATCAATCCCTTTCCCAAGTTTAAGTTTTCCGAGCGGCCGGATACGGCGGCAGCCTGTCTGCTGGAGGGGAATATTGTCATTCTGGTGGACAATTCGCCGGCGGCGATGATCCTGCCCTCCAGTATTTTTGATATCATCGAGGAGGCGGACGATTATTACTTTCCTCCTCTGACCGGCACTTATCTGCGGCTGACCCGGTTTGGCACCTCTGCGCTGGCTCTGCTTTTGACGCCGGTTTTTCTGCTGCTGATGCAAAATCCTCAGTGGATCCCGGAGTGGCTGGAGTTTATCCGATTTCGGGAGGTGGTGACAGTACCGCTGATCATCCAGCTGCTGATTCTGGAATTTGCCATCGACGGGCTGAAGCTGGCTTCGCTGAATACCCCCTCCATGCTGACCACGCCTCTCAGTGTGATCGCCGCCCTGGTAATCGGTGATTTTTCCGTCAGCTCAGGGTGGTTTAATGCGGAAACCATGCTGTACATGGCCTTTGTGGTATTGTCCAACTATACCCAGTCCAGCCTGGAGCTGGGCTATGCCCTGAAATTTCTGCGGATTATCATGCTGGTGCTGACTGCCCTGTTTAACGCGTGGGGATTCGCGGCCGGCCTGATCATCTCTCTGTGGGCTCTGCTGGGGAACAAAACCATCGCGGGGAAAAGCTATCTCTATCCCCTCTTTCCCTTTGACGGCAGAAAGGTATGGGAACGGTTTTTCCGGGCCAGGATCCCCCATTCTTCTGCCAGCGACCACGGAGAAAAATAACAGGCTTGCGGCCGGAACTGTCCTGTGATACAATCAAACAAGTTATGTAAATGGATATCTTTATGCAGGAGGAAAGAGGCGAATGTACACAGGATATGAGCTGCTGTGGCTGTTTTTTGTATACAGCTTTCTGGGCTGGGCGCTGGAGACCGCCGCGGCGGCTGTCAGGCAGAAGCGTTTTGTAAACAGAGGACTGGTAAACGGCCCGATTTGCGTGATTTACGGTATTGCAGCGGTGCTGATTACCGTTTTCTGCCGGGAGCTGCATGGCTTCTGGCTGTTTGCCGCCGGTATGATCGTGTCCACGGTTATCGAGTGGGTCGCCGGTCATCTGATTGAACGTTTATACCATGAAAAATGGTGGGATTACAGCGGCATGAAATGGAACCTGGACGGCTATATCTGCCTTCCGGTTTCTGCTTTCTGGGGCGTACTCTGCTTTGTGATGATGAATTGGGGCAACCCGCTTTTTACCCGGCTGTTCCATCTGGTTCCACAGCTGCCCGCCCACATCCTGGTCTGGTGCATGGCGGGTGTGCTGGCGCTGGACATGCTGGCGACGCTGATCATCCTGTCCGGGCGGAGCAGGCGGATAGAGCAGTGGGAATCGGTGGATCAGTGGCTGACAGAGATCAGCTCCCGGCTGGGG
>CALWQE010000050.1 GCA_944383605.1 uncultured Lachnospiraceae bacterium | reverse complement strand
GGTTAATGGTAGGCATCCCGATGGTTCTGCCCAGCTGGGCTCCGTGGACGATCTCACCGGTAATGCAGAAGGGATAACCCAGCAGCTGGTTTACCCGCTCCATATGGCCGGCGGCCAGCTCCTCCCGGATCAGCGTGCTGCTGATGACCTGTCCGTGATCCCGCTCTTTTTCTATGACCCAAAGCTGATAGCCATATTTTCCGCTCAGCGCTTCCAGCAGCTTCACATCCCCGCCCCGCTGATAGCCGAAGTGAAAATCCTCTCCCGCAGCCAGCTGCCTGACATGGAGACGGTTCACCAGAATCTCTTCCACAAACCGTTCCGCCTCCATATTGCGGATCTCATCGGTAAAGGGGCAGGCGATCAGCCAGTCGGCGCCCAGCCGTTCCGCCAGGGCGCATTTTTCCTGCCATGTCAGCAGCATCCTGGGCGGTTTCCCGCCGATATAGGCCTGGGGCGGAACGTCAAAGGTAAAAACCACCGACAGGAATCCCTCCCTGCGCTCCTGCCTCAGCTTTTCCAGCAGCTTCTGGTGCCCTCTGTGAAACCCGTCAAATTTTCCCAGTGTAATAGCCGATTCCCGGTCTGTCTGAATATCCTCCATCCGGTTTATATACTTCATTGTCTCGAAATCCTTTCTGTCACAATCTATCTCCGGTAAAACATTTTCCACGGCTTGAGGGTATGGGTTTTCTCATCCTTTTCGTAAACGCCAATAAACCGTCCCTCAGAATCATAAACCCTGACGCGGCTTTCCTGATACTCCCTCCAGGGCAGAGGATTGCCGTTATGGGCCCGGGCGTCCTCTGCCCTGTCCAGCCGCATTTCCGGGTAATTGCCGAAAAACTGATCCACCGGCATAATTCTGGCGTCCAGGCCGCCCTGGCAGGCCAGCTCTTCGATCTGGGCCAGCGTCAGGCTGTCCTCTGCCGCAAACATGCCGGACCGCAGCCGGGTCAGCGCCGCCATGGCGCCGCCGCAGCCGGCCTTACGGCCAATGTCATGGCAGAGGGTTCTGATATATGTTCCTCTGGAGCAGTCCACCTGCATCCGCACATAGGGCAGACGGATTTCTTCTATTATAATACGATGAATCTGGATTCGCCGGGAGGGACGGTCAATCTCTTTTCCTTCCCTGGCCAGCTGATACAGCTTTTTCCCGTTGATCTTTACCGCGGAATACATCGGAGGAATCTGTTCCAGCACGCCGGTAAAGCTCTGGATGATCTGCCGCAGCTCCTCCTCTGCCACTGTGACCGGCATTTCCCGCAGCACCCGCCCTGACAGATCCTGGGTATCCGTTTCCACTCCCAGGCACAGCACTGCCTCATAGGTCTTGTCCTTCTCTGTCAGCAATTCGCAAAGCTTTGTAGCGCTGCCCAGACAGACCGGCAGGACGCCCTCCGCGTCCGGATCCAGCGTGCCGGTATGGCCGATTTTCCGCATTTTCAGGATTCCGCGCAGCTTTGCCACCACATCATGGGAGGTATAGCCTTTTTCCTTATATACATTCAGGATTCCATCAATCATGAACCGCCAGCTCCTCCCTGATACATGCCAGCATCGCTGCCGTTACCCCTTCCCGGTCGCCTGTCAGGCTGCATCCCGCCGCCCTGGCATGGCCGCCTCCGCCGAAACGGGCAGCCACCCTGCTGACGTCCGCGTAAGATTTGGAACGCATACTGGCCTTAAAACAGCCCGGCGCCATCTCATATATGAAGAGAGAAACCTCCGCTTCCTCCACGAGACGCAGCTGCTCCGCGATTCCCTCCAGATCCATGGGCGAAGCCCCTACGGCCTCCATATCCGCCAGGGAGAGGAAGGAATAGACACATTTTCCCCCGGCCCCGATCCGGCTTTCCATCAGCGCTTTTCCCATAATTTGGGTCTGCGGGAGGGTTTTCTGGTAAAATGTCCGGTCAATCAGCTCTGTAAACGGAATGCCCAGATTCATCAGCTTTCCCGCGATTTCCATCGTTCTGGCCGTAGTGCTCTGATATTTGAATACGCCGGTATCATGGGCCATGCCGGTATACAGGCACATGGCCGTCTCTTTTCCTATCCTCGTCTCCTCCATCAGTTCATAGAGGATCTCGCTGGTAGAACCGGTTTCCGGACGAAGCACTGTGATCTGGGCGTAGCCCGGATTGGTTTTATGATGATCTACGCAAACCGTCATCCGGGCCCGATCCAGAATCGCCGTCCCCTCCCCCAGCCTGCCTCTGTCACTGGCGTCACAGGCGATGCACAGGTCATAGCTTTCCGCCCCATGAAAGTCCCGCCGCACAATTTCTGTTCCCGGCAGGATCGAAAACTCCTCGCGGAAAGAGTCCAGATAAACATCCGCCTTTATCTGAGGCGCTGTCTGCCGAATATAATGGTACAGTCCCAGACAGGAGCCTACACAGTCCCCGTCCGGACGGATATGGCCCAGTATGGCCACAGAATTTTTTCCTTCCAGCGCTTCATCAATCTTCTTCATCATCCGCCTGCTCCCTTTCCTCCTGGGAACCTACCACCTCGTCGATCAGCCTGGACATATGGACGCCATACTCAATAGACTGATCCAGGATAAAGGTAATCTCCGGCGTATTCCGCAGGTTCACTGCTCTGGCCAGCTGGTTGCGGATAAAGCCCACGGCGCTTTTCAGCCCCGCCAGCGTATTCCTTCCTTCCTCCCCGGTGCCCAGCACGCTGATATATGCCTTACAGCTTTTCAGATCCGGCGCCACCTCCACCGCCACCACTGAAGTCATGGGATGGATTCTGGGGTCCTTTACCTCGTTCTGAATAATATGGCTTAATTCTCTCTGCACTTCCGCGTTAATTCTGATATTTTTTATACTGTTTTTTCTCATGCTTGATTCTTATCCTTTCTTCCGTATGCCCTGCGACCGGGGCATACAGAATGAGGCAAACCAGAAAAGCTCTGTTTGCCTCATTCTATTTCCATTACCTGGGGACTTCTACCATGGTATATGCCTCTACCATGTCGTCCTCCTTCAGGTCATTAAACTTGTCAAAGACCAGGCCGCACTCATATCCGGCAGCCACTTCCTTCACGTCATCCTTAAACCGCTTCAGGGAAACCACTGCGCCATCGAAGATCTGTTCTCCTTCTCTGGTGATCCGGCAGCTGCAGTTTCTGACAAACTTTCCGTCCAGTACATAGACGCCGGCAATGGTGCCTACGCCGGAAGCCTTGAAGGTCTGGCGGATCACGCCGTGGCCCAGCACCCGCTCCTCGAAGATCGGATCCAGCATACCCTTCATGGCAGCCTCCACATCCGCGATGGCCTGATAGATTACCTTATACAGCCGGACATCCACTTTCTCCCGTTCCGCAATAGACCGGGCTGTGGCGTCAGGACGCACGTTAAAGCCGATGATGATGGCGTTAGAGGCGGAAGCCAGGGTTACGTCAGACTCATTGATCGCGCCCACGCCGCCGTGGATCACCTTCACCATAACCTCGTCATTGGACAGCTTCACCAGACTCTGCTTCACCGCTTCCACAGAGCCCTGAACGTCAGCCTTGATAATAATATCCAGTTCCTTTACATTGCCCGCCTTGATCTGGGAGAACAAATCATCCAGAGACATCTTGCTCTTCGTATCTTCAAGCAGCTTTTCCCTGCCTTCTGTGATAAAGGTTTCCGCAAAGTTCCTGGCTTCCTTCTCTGTCTCCGGAGCAACGAATACTTCGCCGGCGTTGGGCACATCGTTCAGGCCCAGAATCTCTACAGGCATGGAGGGGCCTGCCTCCTTCACTCTCCTGCCCCGGTCATCGATCATGGCTCTTACCTTGCCGTAGCAGGGGCCTGCCGCCACAGAATCTCCCACCCGGAGGGTACCCTTCTGTACCAGAACAGTAGCCACAGGGCCTTTTCCTTTATCCAGCTCGGCTTCGATCACCAGTCCTCTGGCTCTTCTGTTGGGATTTGCCTTTAATTCCTTCATCTCCGCTACCAGCAGGATCATCTCCAGCAGCGTCTCGATCCCTTCGCCGGTGTGGGCGGATACCGGTACGAAGATGGTGCTGCCGCCCCAGTC
>CALWQE010000049.1 GCA_944383605.1 uncultured Lachnospiraceae bacterium | reverse complement strand
CCCTTTCCGAAGAATTTCTCACCGCCGGAAACAACAGCCAGCTTTGCGTTTTTCTTCATATATTCTACAAAATCTTCACTGACCATGCCAAAGGCGCTGATATCCACATACAGAAGATAGGTCGCATGGGGACGGTACGCCCGAATCAGCGGCATCCGGTTCAGGCGGTCTACCGCGTAGTCCCGGTTGCCCTTCAAATGAGCCAGAAACTCGTCTACCCAGTAATACGCCTTATCCATGCAGGCCTGTCCGGCCACCTGGGAGATGGACGCGATGCCGCCCGCTGTAGTCATAACATCTGAATTTTCCACAATCTTTTCAAAAAGGGCCTGATCTGTGGTATAGACGCAGCCGATACGCAGTCCGGCCAGGCCGAAGCTCTTGGAAAATCCAAATACAGACATTACCCTGCGGCATCTCTCATTGCCCAGGCTGTAGATGCTGCGGAACGGCTCCTCCGGAAATACGATATCAGACCAGATTTCGTCATTCATAATATACAGGTCGTACTTCTCGCACAGGGACATGATATGCTCCAGATCCTCCGGACGGTAAACCACGCCGAAGGGATTGTGAGGGTTACACAGGCCGATCATACGGGTCTTCGGCGTAATATAGCTTTCCAGCTCTGACAGGTCGATATAGCCGTCCTTCAGCTTCGCCGGGAAGTAAACCGGCGTTCCGCCCGCGGCCAGGCAGGATTCCCGGAACAGATAATCTACCGGGTCAAATACGATCATCTCATCTCCCGGCTTCAGCACTGATTCCGCAATTACATACATGCCGCGGGCAGCGCTGTCAATGGGGAGAATCTGTTCCGGACAGATCTCCTCCCCTTTTCTCGCCTTCAGCGCCCGGGAAATACTCTGGCAAAACTCCGGATAGCCCAGCTTGGGCGTATAGGAAAAATATCCGTCATTGATGTAATCGATCATCGCTTCCCGGATCTCCGGCGCCACAGGGTAATCCGGATCTGCCGCTGTCAGCGGGATCACGCCCTCATCCACTTCCGCCCAGCGGTAGTTATAGGCGCGTTTTTTCAATACGTCCAGTTTAATCTGGTTATTGTCAAAGGATGCCATAATTTATTCCTCCCCCAGATAGGCGATTGCTTCAATTTCGCACAGCACACCCTTGGGCAGATCCTTTACCGCTACGCAGGAACGGGCCGGGCAGCTTACAAAATATTTTTCATAAATGCTGTTGAATACCGGGAAATCTCCCATATCTGCCAGGAAGCAGGTTGTTTTAATTACTTTTTCCAGAGAAGAGCCCCCTGCCTTCAGCACCTCGCCTACATTCTTGCAGGACTGCTCTGCCTGCTCTGTAATCGTAGGGCCGGCGATTTCTCCTGTTGCGGGATCTACCGGGATCTGGCCTGATGAAAATACCAGGTTGCCGAAAACCATGCCCTGAGAGTAGGGTCCGATTGCCGCAGGCGCGTTTGTTGTAGCTATTTTATTCATAATTCTTTCCTCCACTATTTTTCTATCATTTCATTTGCCATATTGAACTGGCGGTAATCTGAAAATCCCGGCGCATATCATTCCATTTCCAGATGGCAGGCTACCTGGGTGCCGTCTGCCAAAGTGCGCAGCGCGGGCTTTTCCTTCTTGCAGATATCCATGCAGTAGCTGCATCTGGGATGGAAGGGGCAACCGCTGGGCGGATTCACCGGGCTGGGAATATCCCCGGTCAGCAGAATCCGTTCATGGCCTTCCTCCTGACGGATATCCGGGATCGCTGACAGCAGGGCTTTTGTATAAGGATGGCGTCTCTTCTCATAGATCGCGTCCCTGTCGCCCAGCTCTACGATATTTCCCAGGTACATTACCATGACCCGGTCGCAGAAATGCTTGATAATCCGCAGGTCGTGGGAAATAAACATATAGGTCAGGTTAAATTCCTTCTTAATGTCCTGCATCAGGTTGATCACCTGCGCCTGGATGGACACGTCCAGCGCGCTGACAGGCTCGTCGCAGACTACAAACTCCGGATTCAGGGCGATAGCCCGGGCGATGCCTACACGCTGGCGCTGCCCGCCGGAAAATTCATGGGGATACCGGTAAATATGCTCCGGTCTCAGGCCGACACAGTCGATCAGCTTTGTCACATGCTCATAAATTTCCTCACGGCTCATCTCCGGATGATGGATCTGATAAGGCTCCGCCAGAATCTGGAACACGGTCTTTCTCGGATCCAGTGAAGCGTAAGGATCCTGGAAGATAATCTGCATCTCCTTGCGCAGAGCCCGCATTTCCTTTTTCTTCAGCTTGCTCATGACCTTTCCATTGAACAGGACAGTACCGGAGGTGGGCTCCAGAAGCCGCAGTACCAGACGGCCGGTTGTAGACTTGCCGCAGCCGGATTCTCCCACCACGCCCAGGGTTTCCCCTTTAAAAATCTGAAAGCTGATGTCATCCACCGCCTTCACTACTTTATCTTTCTCGCTGGTGGGAAAATATTTCTTCAGATTTTTTACATCTGCCAATACTTCACTCATTTTTCATACCTCCTGCATCTGACCTGTCTGCCGCTCTCCAGCTCGGTCAGCTGGATATGCTCTTTTTCACATTCCGGGCAGGCATATTTGCAGCGGGGCGCGAAATGGCATCCTTTCGGCATATCATAAAGGCTGGGAACCAGTCCCTCCAGTGTGGTCAGCCGTTCCACCTTCTCGTTGATATTTGGTATGGAATCCATCAGGCCAACGGTGTAAGGATGCTTCGGGTCATCAAAAAGCTCCCGCGTCTTTGCCTTTTCCACGATTTCTCCCGCGTACATGACAGCTACTTCATCCGCCATCTCCGCGATCACGCCCAAGTCGTGGGTGATGAAAATAATGGACATGTGAAGCTTCTCCTGAAGCTCCTTCAGCAGATCCAGGATCTGCGCCTTAATCGTCACGTCCAGGGCGGTGGTCGGCTCATCGGCGATCAGAAGCTCCGGATCGCCGGCCAGTGCCATGGCGATCATTACACGCTGGCGCATACCGCCGGAAAGCTGATGGGGATATTCGTCCACTCTCTTGGCAGCCTCCGGGATCCCTACCATCTCCAGGAGCTCTACCGCTCTGTCTCTGGCCGCTTTTTTCTCCAGACCCTTGTGCAGCATCAAAGATTCCTCTATCTGATAGCCGATGGTAAACACCGGGTTCAGGGAGGTCATGGGCTCCTGAAAAATCATGGAAATCTTATTGCCCCGCAGCTTGCGCATCTCCTGCTCGGAAAGCTTCAGGATATCCTGTCCGTCAAACATGATGCTGCCGCCCTCATATCTTCCGGTCGCAGGATCAACCAGACGCATGATCGAGAGGCTGGTCACGCTCTTGCCGCAGCCGGACTCTCCCACGATACCCAGCACCTTTCCTCTGTCTACAGAAAAGGTCACACCATCTACGGACTTGGCCACACCGGCGTCTGTGTAAAAATAAGTCTTTAAATCATTTACTTCCAATAAGCTCATCAAAGTCCTCCTAACCGATGTGTATCTCATGAGGAGTATGGGACAGGTTTTCCACGCCGTCCTCTGTTACCAGCACGTCATCCTCTGTGCGCACGCCGCAGTCATCCGGGAAATAAAGCCCCGGCTCCACCGTGAAGATCATGCCCGGCTGCAGCACTGTTTCATTTCCGATGACGATCCGGGGACATTCATGGATCTCCAGGCCAATTCCATGGCCCAGGCCGCGCAGGGCAAAGTCATCCAGCCCTTCTCTCAGAAATACTGCCCGGTGCGCGTCCTCCACATCCTTTGCCAGCACGCCCGGACGGATAGCCGCGATGGCCTTATCCTGGGACTCCTGTACCAGGTTGAAGATCCGCATATGCTCCTGGCTCACATCCCCGAAAAGCAGGGTACGGGTCATATCGGAGCAGTAGCCGTCCTTCATCACGCCGAAATCCACTACTACCATATCGCCGTTTTCGATCTTCTTTCCGGTGGGGAAAGCATGGGCCAGCGCCCCTCTGGCGCCGCTGCCTACGATCGTGCCAAAGCTCATGGCCTCCGCTCCCTCTTTCGATACCAGGTAGTGAAGCTCGTCTGCCAGATCTTTTTCTGTCATACCGATCTGAAGCTTCGGGAGCAGTTTGTCAAAGCCTGCTTCCGCCGCGGCAATCGCCGCCTTCGTACAGGCGATCTCCTCCGCGTCCTTTACCATCCGCTGCTCCAGGAAATATTCATGCTCAAAGCAGACGTCCACATCCGCCAGCTTTTCCTTCAGCGGGAAATATTCATCTACCGTCATGCAGGCTTCCATTACCATACGGGTAATGCCCATCCGGTGAATGGTCTCTGCCACCAGCTCCAGGCGGTTCGCCGCGTGCTCGATAATCTCCACGCCCGTTGTCTGCTGCTGTGCCTGCGTCGTATACCGCTTATCTGTCACCATGGACACCTGATCCTCTGTGATAATCAGATATCCGTTGCTTCCGGTGAAACCGCAGTAATACCGGCGGTTCTCATAAGAAGTAAACATGGCGCCGTCCAGTCCATGCTCCTTCATATAGGAACGCACGCCGGCCAGTCTTTTTTCATAAGTCCTGTTTCTGTCCATAGTCTGTCTCCTTTACTTCTTCTGTTTGGCGTCAAAAGCATCCCGCAGGCCGTCGCCAATGAAATTAATGCTGAGTACCGCCAGGAAAATGCAGGCGCCTGCCGGAACCCACTGCCAGGGACGGGAGGTCAGCGTCGCCAGATTGTTTGCCTCGTTCAGCATATTTCCCCAGCTGGCTGTAGGCAGCTGCACGCCGCAGCCCAGGTAGCTTAAAGACGCCTCTGTCAGAATCGCTCTCGCCATCTGCATCGTAGCCTCTACAATAATCGGCGCCATAACGTTCGGGATGATATGAGAGAAGATAATGCGGAAATCGCTGGCTCCCAGAGAAACCGCAGCCTGCACATATTCCATCTCCCTCACCCGGAGGATTTCGCCGCGGACCAGCCTGGCCGTACCGGTCCAGTTACATAAACCGATTACAATCATAACATTATAAATGCTGGGGTTCAGGATTGCCGCGATGATAATAATCAGAAACATCACCGGGAAGCAGTTGATGACATCCACGCACCGCATGATCACCATATCCGCGATGCCTCCGAAATAGCCGGATACAGAACCCATCACCACGCCTACTACCGTGGAAATCCCCACTGCCACCAGGCCTACGCTCATCGATACCCTCGCTGCATAAACCAGACGGCTGAACTCATCACGGCCCAGGTTGTCTGTGCCCAGGAGAGTGCCGCTCTGGGCAGGCGACTGGTCTGTCATCACAATGCCGGAACTGTCCTTCAGGCTGACATAAGGATCATTCTGAGCGAGAACCGGTGCGAAAATCGCCGCCAGGATCAGCACCAGGATGATCACCGTTCCCACCAGAGCCAGTTTGTTTTTACGAAACCGCTTCCAGGCGTCTGTCTGAAAGAGGTTTTGTCTCTGTTTCCATTTTGTTTTCTTCTTTTCCATGCTGCTGCTCCTTTAATAACGGATTCTGGGGTCTACAACGGAATACATAATATCCGCCAGCAGATTGCCCAGCATTACCAGTATTGCCGTAAACAGGGTAAGGCCCATCAGGATCTGGTAGTCACGGTTGGTGATAGCGTCTACGCCCAAAAGGCCCATGCCCGGCCAGCCAAATACTTTTTCCGTAATATAGGCGCCGCCGAACAGGTTGGGAATCGACTGGCCGAAAATCGTGATAACCGGAATCATGGAGTTTTTCAGGGCGTGACGGTAGATCACCACCTTTTCCGCCAGTCCCTTCGCCCGGGCGGTACGGATATAGTCCTGATTCAGCGTCTCGATCATACTGGAACGGGCAAATCGCATTACCGTAGCCAGATTGCTCAAAGACATAACGATAGCCGGCATAATCAGATACTTCAGCTTATGGAGCACCAGGGCAGCGCCTGTCCCGCGGAAAGTAGCGGAACCGAAGCCCGAGGTAGGCAGCCAGCCCAGCTTCAGGGCAAAAATATAAATCAGGCCCATACCGAAGAAAAAGCTGGGGATGGAAATACCGATAAAGGAAAACACGGTCAGGCCGTAATCTCCCTTGGAATATTTATGGGTAGCGGAATATACGCCCAGAGGGATACCCACCACGAAGCTGATCACAAAGGCAGTCACTGTCAGCAGCAGAGTCGCCGGCAGACGCTCCAGAATCTGATCCAGCACAGGCTGTCCGTTGTAGGTGCTGTAACCGAAATTGCCCTGCACCAGCTCCTTCAGCCAGTTCCAGTACTGTACCAGGATCGGCTCATCCAGGCCCAGGGCCTCTCTCGCTCTCGCCAGGGCTTCCGGTGAGGATCTGGGGCTGAGCATACCGGTCAGTGGCCCGCCGGGAGCCATCTGCATGATGAAAAAGGTCAGGATCGTGATTCCGAATACCACCGGAATGACCTGAAGCAGACGTTTTCTGATGTATTTTCCCATATTGCTTCTCCTATCTTGCGTTCATGCGCTGTACTTCCGGGATAAACAGATCCGCGCTGCAGATCTCAAAGGAATAATCTCCCATAAACTTACAGAATTTCTCATACTTGCCCATGGTCAGGCCATCGCAGAAAGGCTCGTTTTCGGAATAATCCAGCGCGATCTTTCTGGGCTGCAGGCTTTTCACTACCCGGGCCAGCGTATCATCATAAGTATCGTAGTGGATCACTTCGTCAAAAAGACCGGATTCTTCCACATCCTGCGCGTCAATGCTGGAAGCAATCGCCAGCCTTCTTCCGTCCTTCGCGAACATAAAAGCGCCGCTGCCTACCGTATCCACGCCCGGAATAAAGGCAGTCATGGGATCACAGCCTTCCGCTGTAATGATCAGATACAGATCAATATCCAGCTCCTTTAATTTTTCTGTCACATCTTCGATTACTTTTTTATGGTAACTATAATCCTTCATGTCGCTCCTCCTTATCTTTCTTCCTCCTGCAGGCAGTTTTTCCGCAGGATCTCTTCCAGCACCCGGCAGCCGAACAGATAAGACTCTTCCAGAATGCTTTCATCATTTCCATGTACCTTTGGCAGCACTGTGTCAAAGGAATCTCCCATCAGAAGAGGGGAACAGCCGTAGACAAAGCTTCCCTCGCTTCCAAAGAAACGGCCGTCTGTCCGGCCAAGGGCCAGCATGGGAAGTACCTCCCCTTCAAAGCCATAATGGGCGCATGCCTGGTTCAGATCATGAACCAGCTCCTTTAAATGAGAATTATCAAAGTGGCTCTCAAATCCCGGTTCAAACCCTGTGATCTCATACTGCGCCTGCGTGCCTGCCAGCGCCTGATCCAGAAACTCTGCCACATCCTTTTGCGTGGCTCCCGGAAGAATCCGAAATTCCAGAACCGCTTCCGCCCGGGCGGGGATGACGTTGCTGCGCTCTCCGATCCGGTAATTGCGCATGGCGATGCTGTTCTGGCCCGCATAGCCGAAAATATCCGCCGCCGCTTCATTATCCCAGTCAGCGCTGCCTACGATCGCCTCCATGGTCTCCCTGGTATGCCGGCTTCCCCAGTTTAGCTTCTCCTCTGCTGCGAAAATACGTCTCAGCCCTTCCGCCAGCTTCTGAATCGCCTGGTCGTCTCCGGGCGCGCTGGCGTGGCCGCCAGTACCTTCCGCCCATACCCGGGCCCGGCATACCGCCTTTTCACCCACTGTCAGCATCATGTAGTTCTTTCCATTAATATGTAAGGGAAAGCCGCCGCCCTCATTGATGACCACAGCGTTCCGGAACAGCTCCGGACGGACGGTTTTCACATATTCCATGCCGTATGCGCTTCCGCCTTCCTCGTCAATCGTAGCCAGGAACCAGACGTCCCGTTTTAAGTCCTGTTCCCGCTCCTTCAGCTTCAGGAAGCCATACAGCTCCATCATGGTCAGCTGCTTGGTATCCAGGGTTCCCCGGCCGAAGATACGCCCCTGGGCGATCTCGCCGCCGAAGACAGGATGGCTCCATTTCTTTGGATCTCCGTCTACCACGTCGATATGGGAAATCAGAACCACCGGCTCCAGCTCCGGATGGGGCGCCCGGAGGCAGGCCAGCAGATTGGGCCGCCCGGGCTCCTTTGCGATCCGCTCGGAGGGGATGCCATATTCTCTTAAAATTCCTTCCAGGAAGGCGCAGGCGGTTTCCTCACCGGCGCTTCCCGTAACGGAAGGGATCTGAACCAGACGGATAAACGCTTCTTTACTCTCTGCCAGATTCATAGCCCATCAGTTCTCCTCGCCGGTGCGGTAGGGGATCTCGATCAGAGCGGTCTGCCGCTTGCTGATCAGGACGCAGCCGTCATCTGTCAGCAGCACGTTGTCTTCAATAATCGCGCTTCGTTTATCCCTGTCCTGAAGCACTGTGGGCTCCAGCGCGTAAATCTCATTTTTGCGCAGTACGCCGTGAGAGGAGTATCTGCCGGTCTTCGGCCCCAGAGTGGTGCCGCCGTCATGAACCTCCAGGCCTACCTGATGGCCGGTAGCGTGAGGGAAGGGCGGGAATCCGCTGTCGATAATGGACTGGCGGCCGATTTCATCTACCTCATAGCCCTTCATGCCGGGCTTGATTTTTTCCATAACAGCCCCCACTGCCCGGATCGCAGCGTTGGCGCAGTCTACAGCGTCCTGAGGCGCGTGCTCTTCGCCGGGTTTCAGGAAATACATGGTTCTGGCAATATCAGAGGTATAGCCGTTATAGCGGATACTGAAGTCGATAACCAGCATATCGCCGGGCTCGCAGATATTGGTATCGTTAGGGTCTCTGTGAGACATTCCTCCCTTCGGGTTCAGTACCAGAGGATATTCCGGAGGATTGCCGAAGGCAGTGCATACATTTCTCTTTTCGCACTCTTCCATCATAATCTTCGCCACATCGATTTCACTCAGTCCTACATGGATTCTCTGAAACAGGGCGTCATAAATATCTGTGGTAATACGGCTGCATTCCTTCATGATCTCGATCTCGCTGGGGGTCTTCACAGCCCGCAGCTCCTCCAGCATCGTGTAGCTGCACCGTTTTACTTTCGCCATAAGCTCTTCGCCAAGAGCCTTTTCCAGCTTTTTGTACAGTCCCATGGTCAGGCCATCGCACCGGGTGTCATCCATGGAATCGTTGACAGCCAGGCTCTGTACCTGATATTCGTCAAACAGCCTCCGAAATTCCTTCATAAAGCCTTCGCCTTCTGTGGCAATAACCTTCGTATACAGGCCGCTTTCCTCATATTTTTTCGCATCCTCCGGAAGAGCCACCGCGATCCGGTCGCCGCCTTTGGTCAGCAAAAACAGCACTTCATTCTGGGTATCTGTGTTAAACATCAGTTCCAGCGCGGTATCTACCTTCAGTCTGGTATAGATGACCCACATGTCAATTCCATTTTCCCGCAGCATTTCCGCTGCCCGCTGCATCTTTTCTTTTGCTACATCGTTTCTGTTAATCACTTTTGTCACTCCTCTCCGGCTGCCCGTTTCACAGCCAATGTCAGTACCCGGCTGCCAAAAACCACCGAGTCTCTATGTATCCTCTCATTCACGCCATGCACCATTGTCACAGCTGTGTCAAAGGTCATATCCCAGGGAAGAACCGGGCTGTACCCGTACACTCTCGTTCCCAGGCCCGCCAGGAAATGCCCGTCGCTGGAGCCCATGGAAACAAAAGGAAGGATCTGCGCTTCTTCTTTTGTTTTTCCCCTGATTTCCAGAGTCGCCGCCTCCAGGATATCCAGCAGCCCTCCCTCCGGACGGCTTTCATACCCCTCTCCCAGCGAAAGGATCCGGCTGGTGCAGTCCCACTTCTCACAGAGTGCGGAAAGCTCCCCTTCCAGGTAATCCCTGCCGAAGCCGGGCAGGAGGCGAACGTCGCAGATTACCCGGACTTCATTCACGTTTTTCCCCTCTATCATGGTGACTGTCATGGAATTTTTTTTCATGGCAGTCAGTATTTTCTTCATCATGGGAGAAAGCCCCGCTCCCCCAAGGCTTTTTTCAAAAAGCCGTACCGTATCCAGCGTACAGCCCGCCAGCGTACGGCTGCCAATATCCTGAACCAGGCCCATCGCCCGCTCCATGCCGTCTCCGCTGCCGAAGAAGGCTCCCTTCGCCTTTCTGGCCGGCACTGTAAATTCCACAGCTGCGCAGCCCTTCTGCCCGGACTCGCACAGATAATACTCCCTGCCGCCCGCCAGAATCGGGAATCCGCCGCCTTCGCTGATTACATCGCTTCCGCGAAACAGTTCTTTCCCCAGAAAGGTTCGTCCCTCCACGGTAATTTCATGCTCCAGAAACCAGGACAGGCCATAGGCGCTTCCGCTTTCCTCATCGCTGGTAGCCAGAAAGTACACATCCCGGTTCCGTTTTACGCCGGAATTTTTTAATTCCAGAAAGGCGGTCAGTTCCATGACCGTAAGCTGTTTGGTATCCACAGACCCCCGCCCGTAGATCAATCCATCCTCCTCAATCGCCTCAAAGGGCGGAAGCTTCCACTGCTCCGCCTGGGCCCCCACTACGTCCACATGGCTTAAAAGTACCAGAGAAGGGAGCTTGCTTTCATTCGGAGCCGGATCCTCTGGCAGCTGATCCGCCGGAAGCCAGGCCAGCAGATTTCCCCTGCCGGGCGCGGTTTCCTGAAACAGGCAGCTGACGCCGTTCTGTTCAAAAATCTCTCTGAGAACATCCAGAAGTTCCTTTTCCTTTCCCGGAGGATTTGTCGTATCAATTCTTATCAGTCTCTTCAGGAGGCTGACCGGTTCCAGTTCTATTCCCATTCCCATATTCTCCATTTCAGCACACAGGACCCTGGACTGCCGTCCCGGGTCCTGTGTTGAAAAACTTAATTCTTTAATTTTTCTGTCTGATTATTCCGTCAGCGTCCACTTCTCGATCTGGAAGTTAATTCCACGGAAGTCAGCAATGAAGTTATCGATTCTGCTGCTTAAACCGGCGCTGGATACTCTGTTGTACAGCGGGATCCAGGGCAGATCATCAGAGATCAGCTTCGCGATCTGATGGAAGCATTCCGCACGCGCGGCCGGATCTGTCTCCAGCAGCTGCTGCTGGAAGAGAGCGTCTACCTCAGAGTTGCTGTAGTGGATGAAGTTCCAGGAGCCTGCGCCTGTAGAGGTTGTAAAGTACGCATTGTACTCTTCCGGGTCAGCCTCTACGCCGAAGCCCAGTGTGTAGCACTGGAAGGAATCCGCTGTGGTTTCCTCAGTCGCGTTGTTGGGAAGCAGCTTGCTGTAAGCCAGGGTTGCGAAATCCTGCTCGATTACTTCCATCTCTACGCCGATGGCTTTCCAGTACTGCTGGATCAGAGCGGCTACCTGACGGCCGTCTGTGCTGGTGCTCATATCATAGGTCAGATGCAGGGTCTGTCCGTCTTTCTCAAAGTAGCCGGTAGACTCATTCATCGTATAGCCGGCTTCCTCCAGCAGGGCGATAGACTTTTCAGGATCATACTCATAAACTGTCACATCAGGATTGTGAGACCAGTGGTTGCTGGGGAATACATCCTCACAGACAGACGCATATTCAGCGCCGTATACGGTATCCACAATGGTCTGCTTGTCGAGCGCGTGAGCCAGAGCCTGGCGTACACGGTAATCGCCCAGAGCGGGATCCAGCTGGTTTAAGCCGATGTAGTATACGGTCATCATCTGATAGTTATATACAGATGCGTTATCAACTGCCTCTACATTCTCAATCTCAGATGCGGGCAGGTTGTAAAGCACATCGATTTCTCCGTTCAGCAGAGCTGCTACCAGAGTGGTATCAGCGCCAAACTGTACTACGACATTCTCAATCGTGGGTTTGGTTCCAAAATAATCCTCATTCAGCTCCAGGGAGATGTACTGTCCGGACTCCCACTCTACAAATTTATATTTGCCGGTACCGATGGGAGAACGGTTGAAATCATCATTGCCCCAGTCTGCAGGGCTCTCGCCCGCCAGGATATGCTCCGGCAGCATCGCCACATACATGTTGGAAAGGAAAGCCGCATTGGGAGAGGTCAGGGTGATCTCTACTGTGTAATCATCCACCTTCTTGATGCCTTCTACGCTGTCTGCTGTTCCTGCCTGGTATTCTGCCGCGCCTACGATAGACATAACACGTCCCTCATTGCCGCCGGTATACTCCGGAGACGCCAGGGATGTGAGGGTAAATACCACGTCATCCGCGTTGAAGTCCTCACCGTCGTGCCACTTTACGCCTTCATGCAGATGGAAGGTGTATACAGTACCATCGTCGGAAATATCCCAGCTCTCTGCCAGATCGCCTACATAATTCAGATTCTCATCCGGAATTACCAGGAAATCAAAGATCAGGCACTGTACGTTGCTGTCCGGTGTACGGGGCTGAATCATGGGATTCAGGTTTGCCACCTCAGAGGACTGGCCGATTACAATACTGCTGCCGGTGTCCTCGCCGCCGCTTCCGCAGCCTGTCAGCACTACCATCATGACTGCTAAAAGCAGAGCCAGTAGTCTCATTCGTTTCTTCATAACAATTCCTCCTGTCAATTTTGTAACACTTTCACCCATTAAAGTGCGGTAGATAAAAAAAATGGCAGACCCCTTTTCTCTGCCCCATCGCACTTTCAATGATATGTCTATTATAAACACCTTATGTCGTTTTGTCAATCTTTTTTAAGTATTCAATTTTTTTAGTAAATCAAAATTTTAGAGTAGTATTGGGAAACGGGCCAAAATTCTTTCCATATTTCTCGGAAAGCCTGCCTGGCGGCCAAAATAATTTCGATGACCGGCTTCAAACGGAACAGGAGAGGACAGTTCCTTTTGCAGGTTTTGAATCTGTCCTCTCCCGGATACGGGCTATTCAGCCCGATGATATTATATGGTCTATGCTCTGTTCTGTTTCTTATGAACTGCAGCAAGAGTGATCGTTCCGGCAGTCAGAAGCATCAGCGTCAGCAGCATAATCGGAGCGGTATCGCCTGTGTCTGCCCCATCAGCTGTGGCAGCTGCCTGCTCAGATGACGCCTGGCTTTCCGCAGCTGTCGTCTCTGGCGCTGCTGCACCGGCATCTCCACCGGAACCGCCGGACGCGCCTCCCGGCTGTTCATCGCTGTCTCCTCCATCAGCTGGCGTGTCCGGCTGTTCCGTCTCTTCTTCCTCTCCGGACGGCGTCTCCGGCTGTTCCGTCTCTTCTTCCTCTCCGGACGGCGTCTCCGGCTGCTCTGTCTCTTCTTCCGGCTGCTCAGGCGCTTCCTCCGTTTCCGGGAAAGCAACCGTTATGAGATAAGGGCCGCTGCCTTCATAGGCGGCGATATCTCCGTTCACAAAAAACTTCGCAGCATCATCCAGCATATATCCGCTGTCCAGCGTCACTGTATTGGCTGCTGTGTATGCGGTACTGTAGTCAAAAGTACCTTCCAGCGCCGGACTCCACGCTACAGCGGCAGTCCAGCCGTCTCCCGCCAGCGCTGTAACCGGCGTCTGATTCACTACAGGCGCCGGGATAGAGAACCGGATCGCACTGATCAGTTCTCGGCCGTTGTTAATTTGGTGCGGCAGGATATAGTTCATATCTGTCTGGCCAGCCAGCATCGGATAGAATCCGCTGCTGCATACCCACATATCCTCAGGAAAAAGATTTTTATTCTGAGTAATAAGAGTTATTGCGCTCTCTTTGCCATAAAGAGATGCATCTTCCGCTGCTCCGCTTCCCTGAGACGGAACCAGAGTACCCTCCAGTTTCATTTCACTCCAGATATAATTATTTTCCAGCGTTCCTGTATTAGACAGAGCGATTCCGCCGATCATACCTGGATCCAGTGCCGTGATAGACTCTTCCATTGCCGCACAGGAGCGAATCGT
>CALWQE010000048.1 GCA_944383605.1 uncultured Lachnospiraceae bacterium | reverse complement strand
AGGGCGGCCATGAGCTGTTTTATCTGAGCCGGAAAACAGTAAGCCGGCTGAAGGAGCTGGCCAGACAGAGCGGTACGGCGGTGGAGGAGGACTGCCTGCTGGCGCCTCCTCTGCCGCCCCGGTTCCGGAAGGCGCCTCCGCTGTTTTTTCTGGAACAAAATTATGGAAGATATAAGGGGAAGCAGGCAGAGACAGGCGGCAGGATCCGTCTGACAGCCTGCCAGAATCCTGCGCAGGAGGCGGAGATGGCCGCGGGGGAGATTCTTCGTCTGGTTCGGGAACGGGGACTGCGGTACCGGGAGATCGCGGTGCTGACGGGGAACATGGCAGATTACGGGCCGCTGCTGGAGCGCCAGTTTGCCATGGAGGGGATCCCCTGCTTTATGGATCGGAAAAAAGGGCTGATGGATAATCCGCTGACAGAATATCTGCGCAGCGCCCTGGAGGCTGTACGGCGGGATTTCGCCTATGAGCCGGTGTTCCGCTTCCTGAAATGCGGTCTGGCTGACATCGGGCGGGAGGAAACCGATCTGCTGGAAAATTATGTGATCGCCTTCGGCGTGCGCGGACGCCGCCGGTGGGCGGAACCCTGGGAGCGGGAAGACGAACGGGCCGCCCTGGGAGATCTGGAGACGCTCAATGGGATCAGGAGCCGGGCCGCCGGGCCGCTGCTGGCGCTGCAGGAGGCGCTGCAGGAGAGTGAAAATGTAACCGGCTATGTCACCGCCCTGGTTCGCCTCCTGCTTTCTCAGCATGTTTATGAGAAGATGGAAGGGCTGTGCCGCCGTTTTGAAGAAGAAAACCGGCCTTTGCTGAAAAAGGAGTATGAACAGGCTTACGGCCTGGTTATGGGCGTTTTTGACCAGATCGTCCGCCTGCTGGGAGAAGAATCCATGCCTCTCCAGGAGTTCCAGGAGATCCTGGACAGCGGTCTGGCAGAGATCCGGGTAGGGGTGATTCCCGCCTGCCTGGATCGGCTGGTGGTAGGAGACCTGGAGCGCACCCGCCTGGACGGGGTGAAGGCTTTGTTCCTGCTGGGGGTAAACGAAGGCTCTGTGCCCAAGGCCGCAGATCCGGGAGGACTGTTTTCCGATTATGACCGGGAGGTGCTGAAGGAATATGAAATGGAGCTGGCGCCTACAGCCAGGGAAAACGGATTTATCCAGAAATTTTATCTTTATCTGGCCCTGACCAGAGCAGAGGAGTGGCTGACCCTGTCCTATGCGAAGACGGACGCTTCCGGAAAGGCGCTCAAGCCCTCTGCCCTGCTTCATGAGCTGACAGCCCTTTTTCCTGATCTGAAAGCGGCGGAGTACAGCGGGCAGGAGGATGGGATCCTGTCGGTGAATACAGCCTTTTCCTGCTTTTCCAGGGGACTGCGGGAGAAAAAATTTGACATGCCGGTATGGCGGGAGGCCAGCCGGCTGCTGCTGCGGGAGGGGCCCTTTCGCCAGAGGGCCCGGCGTATGGTGGACGCCGCTTTTTACCATGCCTGGGATCAGGGGATCAGCCGGGCGGCGGCGAAGGCTCTGTACGGCGACCCTCTTGCCGCCAGCGTGACCCGGCTGGAGCAGCAGGCAGCCTGCGCATGCGCCCAGTTTCTGGCCTATGGGCTGGAGCTGCGGGAGCGGAAGGAATTTACCTTTGCTATGGTAGATTTGGGGACGGTGTTTCACCGGGCCATCGAGCTGTTTTTCCGTAAAATGCAGGAGCGGCAGATGGATTTTTCCTCGATGGAAGAGAAGGAACGGCAGGCGCTGACCCGGGAGTGCGTGGAGGAGGTTACGGAGGCCTATGGCAATACGGTGCTGAAAAGCAGCGCCAGAAACGCCTATATGGTACAGCGTATTTTCCGGATCACTGACCGAACCGTATGGGCGCTGGGAGAGCAGATCAAGGCCAGCGGGTTTGTGCCTGCCGGGTTTGAAGTGGAGTTTCATGCCAGGGACACAGAGGCCCTGCGGGTCAGGCTGCCGGGAGCAGAGACTATGTATCTGAACGGAAAGATCGACCGGATCGACCTGAAGGAAGAGGAAGACAGGATTTATATTAATATTATCGACTATAAATCAGGGAGCACAGTGCTGGATCTGACCTCAGCCTATTATGGGCTGTCCATTCAGCTGATTTTCTATATGGACGCGGCTCTGGAAACCGTAAAAAAAGCTTATCCGGACAAAGAAGTGCGTCCGGGCGGCGTCCTTTATTACCATATCCGTGATCCGATAGTGGAGAAAAAGGGAGCGGGGGAAATGGATGAGGAGGAGATCCGCCGGGAAATGCTGGAGCAGCTGCAGATGGACGGGCTGATGTATCCGGCGGTAAACGAGCTGCCCAAAAAGGTGCAGCCGGTATCTCAGGAGCAGTTCCGGGCGCTGGGCAGCCATGTGATGGGACAGGTGTCCTCCCTGGGCGAGTCCATCGCCTCCGGGGAGGCCAGGCCGGTTCCCTATAAAAAAGGAAAACGGACGGCCTGTGATTACTGCCGGTTCCAGTCAGTGTGCGGCTTTGATACCAAAATTCCCGGTTATCATTACCGAAGGCTGAAGGAGTGGAAGACGGAGGAAATCTGGCAGCTGATACTGGAAGGAGCGGAGCAGGACAGATGAAACGGAAATGGACCAGAGAGCAGCAGGCAGCAATAGATACCCATGGCGTCAACCTGCTGGTGGCTGCCGCCGCGGGCAGCGGAAAAACAGCGGTGCTGGTGGAACGGGTGATTCAGATGATTACCAGGAGGGAGCATCCGACCGACCTGGATCGGATTCTGATCGTAACCTTTACCAGAGCGGCGGCTTCCGAGATGAAGGAACGGATCCAGAAGGCGATTGAGGAGCAGATGGCTTCCCTGACAGCCGGCGGGACGGGAGACTCCCCGGCGGCGCTGGCGAACCTGAAGCGGCAGGCCGCCCTGCTGCCCCACAGCTTTATTATGACAATAGACAGCTTCTGCGCTTATGTGGTGCGCAACTACTGCCATACCCTGGATATGGATCCGGACTTCCGGATCGGCGACCAGGGAGAGCTGACCCTGCTCCAGGCAGATGTGATGGAGGCGCTTCTGGAGGAACGGTACCAGGAAGGGGACGAAGGGTTTCTGCGCTTTGTGGAGAGCTATGGCGGAGCCAGAGACGACCAGGCGATGGAAAAATATATCAGCCGCCTGTATCATTTCGCCCAGAGCGACCCGTGGCCGGAGGAATGGCTGGACAGGTGCGAGCAGGAACTGGCTGCCGGAAAAAAGGGAGAGCTGGACAGCCTGCCCTGGATCAGGTGCGTTCTGGGAGAGGTGAGGCGGTTCGGGCGGGAGGCCCGGATCTGCCTGGAGCAGGGGCTGGCGCTGTGTCAGGAAGAGGACGGCCCCTATCTGTATGAAGAGATGTTTCTCAGCGATCTGGAGATTGTAGACCGGCTGCTGGGGGCCGAAACCTATGAGGAGATGTACCGGATCTTTGAGGGGCTGAAATTTATGCGCCGCCCTTCGAAAAAAGACAGCGGCGTCAGCGAGGAAAAGAAGGCTCTGGCGGCCCGGCTGCGGGATCAGGGGAAGAAAACCATCCAGGATCTGAAAAAGCAGTATTTTGTCCAGCCTCCCGGTGAGCTGAGGGAGACGATGGGGCTGCTGGAAGAGCCTGTGACGGCGCTGATCGGTCTGACCAGAGAATTTTCCCTCCGCTATGCGCAGGCGAAGGCAGAAAAAAATATCCTGGATTTTAATGATCTGGAGCACCGGGCTCTGGATATTCTGGCGGCCAGACAAGGAGACGGGCTGGTCAGGCAGGAGGCGGCCAGGGAGCTGAGCAGTTACTTTGAGGAGATTATGATTGATGAGTACCAGGACAGCAGCCTGCTCCAGGAATATATTCTGAACAGCATTTCCCGGGAATGGGAGGGGCAGCCCAATCAGTTTATGGTAGGAGATGTGAAGCAGAGCATTTACAGCTTCCGTATGGCCAGGCCGGAGCTGTTTATCAGAAAGTACCAGGCATACGGCCGGCTGGAGGAGGACGGGCCGGAAAAAAGGGGGCTGCGCATTGACCTGAGCGCCAATTTCCGCAGCCGCAGCCAGGTGCTGGAGAGTGTGAACCGCCTTTTCTATCAGATTATGGGGCCGGAGCTGGGGGAGATCTCCTATGACGAAAAAGCCGCCCTTTATCCTGCCGCCTCCTACCCGGAGCCTTCCGCCCCGGAGGATGTGAAATCAGAGCTGATCCTGATCGACGGGCAGAAGGAAATTTACACAGATCTCACCGATGAAGACTATCATATCCGGGAGCTGGAGGCGAAGACTGTTGCCCGGCGGATCCGGGAGCTGACCGATCCGGAACATGGGATGGAGATTTCGGATGGGGCAGGCGGATACCGTCCGGCCCGGTACAGCGATATTGTCATCCTGCTGCGCAGCATGGCAGGCTGGGGACAGATGATGCGGGATCAGCTGGAGGAGGCCGGGATCCCGGCGTATATGGAATCCTCTGCCGGATATTTTTCCGCGCTGGAGGTGCAGACAGTGCTGAATCTGCTGCGGATTATCGACAATCCGCGACAGGACATCCCGCTGGCGGCGGTGATGGCCAGCCCGGCGGGCGGTTTCACCCAGGAGGAAATGGCCCGGATCGTGGGAGAGGGAAAGAGAAAAAAGAAAAAAAATCCCGGTCTGTATGAAAACCTGAAAGCATGGCAGGGACGTCAGGATCCGCTGGGAGAGAAGGCCGGCGCTTTTCTGGAACGGCTGGGCAGGTATCGGGAGGCGGCGGTTTTTATGCCGGTTCACCAGATGGTACTGTATGTGCTGGAGGATACCGGCTATGGCGATTTCGCCGCTTCCATGCCGGGCGGAGAGGGCAGGAAGGCCAACCTGGATATGCTGGTTTCCTATAGTATCCACTTTGAGCAGACCAGCTATCACGGCCTGTTTCAGTTTATCCGGTATATCGAACATCTGCGCCGGTACGAGGTGGATTTCGGCGCCGCCTCTGCTTTCGGGGAAGAGGATAATATTGTGCGGATTACCACCATCCATAAAAGCAAAGGGCTGGAATATCCGATCGTTATCCTGGCGGGAGCCGGAAAACGGTTCAATCTCCAGGACAGCCGGGAGAAAATCCTCTTTCACCCGGTCTATGGAGTAGCGGCTGACCTGATCGACCTGAAGCTGCGGCTGAAGCTGCCTTCCCTGATGAAAAAAGTAGTCCAGCGTCAGATGGTGCTGGAGCAGCTGGGCGAGGAGCTGCGGATCCTGTATGTGGCGATGACCAGGGCGAAAGAGAAGCTGATTATCACAGCCGCCGACAGCCATATGGAATCCAAGCGGCAGAAATGGGACAGCCTGGCCGGATGGGAGCCCAGGCTGCTGCCGGTGTCGGTGCTCTCCCAGGCGTCTTCGTTTCTGGACTGGCTGCTGATGGGGCTGAAGCGGGGAGACAGTATGGATATGGCGGTGTCAGAGGCGGATGTGTCCCAGGTCATCGGCCAGGAGATTCTGCGCCAGGCGGGAGAGCAGGCCAGCCGGAAGGAGCTGGAGGAGCTGGCTGCCGCCCCGCCGGAGGATCAGGAGCTTTACGGACGGCTGGAGGAACGTCTTTCTTTCTGCTATCCGGGACAGGCGGAGATGGAAATCTACAGTAAACTTTCTGTGTCTGAGCTGAAGGAGTCCCAGGAGGAGGACGGTTTTCTGCTCTATGAAGCGCCCGCCGGCGAGATGGAGGAGCCGGGGCAGGGCGGGCCTGCCGGGGAGCGTACAGCCGTTTTGGAGGAAGCCTTGCCCGGCTTTATGCGGGAGGAAAAGCTGCGGACGGCGACTGCCCTGGGAACCCTCTACCACAGAGTAGCGGAGCGGATTGATTTTTCCATCGGAGGAGATCTGGATGGTATCCGGGACTTTTTATCCGGCATGGCAGCGCAGGGGCTGCTGTCCGCCCAGGAGAGGAAGCGGATCTCTCCCTATAAATGGAGGAGCCTGCTGTCTTCTCCCATCGGACGGCGGATGGGACAGGCGCAGCAGAAGGGAGTGCTGTTTCGGGAACGGCCCTTTATCATGGGGATTCCGGCCCGCCTGCTTCGGAAGGAATGGGACAGCGGCCAGCTGGTAACGGTGCAGGGGATTATCGACGCCTGGTTTATTGAGGATGACGGGATTGTTATCGTAGATTATAAGACGGATCGGGTGGCGGAAGGAAAAAATCTGATTGACCGTTACGGAAAACAACTGTATTATTATAGAGCAGCATTGGAACAGGCGGAGAGCCTTCCGGTGAAGGAATGTATCATTTATTCCTTTCATCTGGAAGAGGAAATCCCTTTGCCGCTGACATGATCTCCCGGAAGGGGGAAGGGGCCTGCAATGCCGCCTGTCCGGCGGCGGATGTTCAAAGTAACCTGCATGCGCCCGGCAGCGGACGCACCACCAAAGATGGAAATCTGGCGGGCGCATTTGGCATCCCTGAATGAATGCCGCCTGTCCGGCGGCGGATGTTCAGGGTAAAAAGAACGGCAGGCTGTAATGGAGAGACAGGAGGAATACTGTGGAACGAAAAAATGCGTGGAATACTTATGATGCATCAGATATGGCCAGTCTGGAACAGCTGATGGAAGGATATAAAAGCTTTCTGGACCGGGGAAAGACAGAGCGGGAGTGCGCTGCGACTGTAGTGGAGCAGGCCCGGGCTGCAGGCTTCCGGGATCTGGAGGAGGCTGTGCGGGAGAAAACCCCGCTGAAGGCGGGCGATAAGGTATATTATTCCCAGATGGGGAAATCTCTTTTCCTGGCTGTGATTGGACGGGAGCCTATGGAAAAGGGGCTGAAAATCGTAGGCGCCCATATTGATTCACCCCGTCTGGATCTGAAGCAGAACCCGCTGTATGAGGACAGCGGCATGGCTTATCTGGATACCCATTATTATGGAGGAATCAAGAAATATCAGTGGGTAGCGCTGCCTCTGGCCCTTCACGGCGTGGCAGTGAAACGGGACGGGACGGTGATCCGGGTATCGATCGGCGAACGGGAGACAGACCCGGTGCTGGGCGTTACCGATCTGCTGCCCCATATTGCCCAGAGCCAGATGGAGAAAAAGGCCAGCGTGGTAATTGAAGGAGAAGATCTGAACCTGATGG
>CALWQE010000047.1 GCA_944383605.1 uncultured Lachnospiraceae bacterium | reverse complement strand
GCAGAAATTGTTGCAGCCGTACATAATATTAACGCCGGATTTAAAGGGATATTTTCTCACCGCCGGCAGATCCTCTACGATTTCCTCCGTTCCTTCCCAGATATCGATTACCATATCCTCCCCGGCCATGCACCGGTAAAGCAGCTCCGACAGCCGGAATATATTATGGGTTCCGAAAAGTAAATCCACAAACCGGTAGCTTTTCCTGATTTTCTCTATTACTGCCGGCTCCTGCATCATACAGCCGCACAGGCCGATCCGCATCCGGGGATTTTTTTTCTTCAGCGCGTGCAGATAGCCCAGCCGTCCATATACCCGCTGGTTGGCGCTGTCCCGCACTGTGCAGGTATTATAAATTACCAGGTCGGCCTCCTCCTCTTCCTGGATCTGATAGCCGATCTGTTCCAGAATCCCGGTCAGCTTCTCCGAGTCCTTGGCGTTCATCTGGCATCCGAAGGTAATCACCGCCGCGGTCAGCGGCCTGCCCAGCGCCGCCGCCTCCTCCTCGGCCAGCCGCCTGCACTGCCGGATAAAATAGTACTGCCGCTCCGGCTCCCCGGCAGGCGCCGCCGCCATGGTTGTTACTGCCTCTTCCTTCATCTTTCATCCTCTTTCATCTTATCCTCAAGCGAATATTCACCATTCGCTCCGCTGCCTGCCCATAACCGGAAGCCGCTCCCTTGCAGAGGCCTTCCCCATTCGATTAAACCAGGGCGCGCAGCAAAAGGGCAGCAGGCCCGGGCAGGCTTTTCCTGCCCGGCTGCCGCCGGTTCCGTCACTGCCGGATCTGTCCGTTTCCGTAAATAATATATTTTACCGTAGTCAACGCTTCCAGCCCCATAGGGCCCCTGGCGTGAAGCTTCTGGGTGCTGATGCCGATCTCAGCGCCGAAGCCAAATTCAAATCCATCGGTAAAACGGGTGGAGGCATTGACATAAACTGCCGCCGCGTCTACCTCATCCAGAAACTTCTGGGCATTGGTATAGTTTTCTGTGATAATGGCCTCAGAATGACCGGTATTGTAGCGATTGATATGCGCAATCGCCTCATCCACTGAGGAAACGGTTTTCGCTGAAATGATATAATCCAGATATTCTGTCCCCCAGTCCTCCTCCGAAGCAGGCCCGGCAAAGGGAACTGCCTCCCGGATCTTCTCATCCCCCCGGATCTCCACATGTTTTTCCTGCAGCTTCCTGGCCAGGCCGGCGGAAGCCATCAGCTTCTCTGCCACCGCCTCATGGATCACCAGGGACTCGCAGGCGTTGCACACGCCCACCCGCTGGGTTTTTGCGTTCATAATAATATTGACCGCCATATCCAGGTCGGCAGATGCATCCACATAAATATGACAGTTTCCGGTACCTGTCTCAATCACCGGAATCGTACTGTTATTGACCACGGCCTGAATCAGCCCCGCGCCTCCTCTAGGAATCAGCACATCGATGTACCGGTTCAGCTTCATCATCCGGTTTGTCGTTTCCCGGCTGGTATCCTCCAGCAGCTGAATGGCGTCCGGATTCAGCCCAACGCAGGCCACCGCCTCCCGGATCACCTTTGCGATCGCGATGTTGGAACGGATGGCGTCGCTGCCGCCCTTCAGAATGACCGCATTCCCGGTTTTAAAGCAAAGGCCGAAAGCGTCTGCGGCCACATTGGGACGAGACTCGTAAATAATGCCGATCACGCCCAGAGGAACCCGTTTTTTCCCGATCATCAGCCCGTTGGGCCGTTTTTTCATGGAAATCACCTCTCCCACCGGATCCTCCAGAGCTGCGATCTGACGCAGTCCCTCGGCCATTGCCTCGATTCTGCTCTCTGTCAGCTTCAGCCGGTCCAGCAGCCCCGCCTTCATACCGGCGGCCTGGCCGGCCTCCATATCTTTCTCATTTTCCTCAAGAAGGAAGGCTTTCTCCCGCAGCAATCCTTCGGCTGCCGCCTCCAGCCCTCTGTTTTTTTCTGTCACGCCGGCAATATTCAGTTCGGCCGCGGCAGCCTTCGCCCTGCCGCCCATCTCCTCTAATGTCATAGGCCCTCCCGCTTTCAGTAAACCGCTGACTCTGTTACCAGCAGGTCAATGGTGATATCATGCTCCTCGTAGGGCACTGTCTCCAGCACCTGGAAATCAAAAGCCAGCGCCACCTTATAATGCTGGTTGGGCTTTGCCAGATAACGGTCATAGAAGCCGCCGCCATAGCCCACCCGGTGATGGTTTTTGTCAAAAGCAACCCCCGGCATAATAAACAGGGCGTCCTTTTCCTCCGCTACCGGACAGGTATGCTTCGGCTCCCGGATACCGAAATAACCCGGTTCCAGGTCGTCCAGCCCGTGAAGGTAGCAAAAAACCAGATCCTTTCCCTCTACCCTGGGCACAGCCACCCGTTTTCCATCCTCCAGCGCCCGGAAAATGATGCTGTCTGTCATCACTTCATGATTATAATCAATATAGGCATATACGCAGGAAGCCGCCTGATACTGGGGCAGTCCCGCCACAGTCTCCGCGATTTTCTCACTGTTGTGCGCCACCTGCTCATCGCTGGCGCTGTCTCTGTGCTGCTTGATATAACGTCTGATTTCTTTTTTGGTTTCCATCATCTGCCCGCCTCTCCTTCTTCATTATCCTCTCCGCCCTCCGGCGCGCCTGCCGTATTAATGGCCTTTTTGCCTCATCCGCGCCTCATGGCGGCTCTTTACATCAATAACTGTCCCGTCAGGATTCAGGATCTTTGTGTTATCCAGAGTGCCTCTCAGATTTCTTTTGATCGCGTCAATATATTCCCGCCTGAGGCGGGCCTGTTCCTCCCGCTCCTGGGGAGTCAGCCCTTCTGCCTTGCTTTTATGGTACAGGGCGTTAATCCGCTCGATATCCTTCATATCCATGGAAGGCTCTCCTCCTTAATACCGTTTTACATAATTATAAAGGTCAAAGTTTTTATTTTTGTGGGCCAGAAAAAGGGTGCCGCAGCTTTCTCCCTCCACGATCTGGTAAATATGCTCCATATCGTCCCCGTTGGCGATCACCATATCCACGCCCGCGTCGGTGGCCATCTGGGCCGCTGTCAGCTTCGCCGACATCCCTCCCGTTCCCACATCGCTGCCGCTGCTTCCCTTTCCCATCGCCAGCAGATCCTCTGTAATCTCTGTCACGATCCGGATAAACATGGCGTCGCTGTTCCGGTGGGGATCATCAGTATACAGCCCGTCAATATCAGAAAGAAGAATCAGCAGGTCCGCCTCCACCAAAGCGGCCACAATCGCTGAAAGGCGGTCGTTATCGCCAAATTCAATCTCATGGGTGGCCACCGTATCATTCTCATTAACCACCGGGATAACCCCCATCCGGAACAGCTCCTCAAAAGTATTCCGGGCATTTACCCTGCTGGCGTTATCCAGAATATTATATTTGGTCAGCAGGATCTGGGCTGTCGCCTGGTTATATTCCGCAAACAGGCGCTGATAGGTCATCATCAGCCGCGCCTGGCCGATCGCCGCCAGCGCCTGTTTTTCTGACGTTTTTTCCGGCTTCGCCATTCCCATGGCCTGCCGCCCCACCGCGATGGCGCCGGAGGAAACCAGCGCCACGTCCCGGCCCTGGCTGCGCAGCTCGCACAGCGCCCGCACCAGCTTCTCGATCTTACGCAGATCCAGATGGCCGCTCTCTTTATGGGTCAGAGAGGAGGAACCGATTTTAATCACGATCCGCTTTTTATTCTTCAGTTTTTCTCTGCTGTCCGACACAATACTACCTCGTATTTTCTGTATTTTTCACTGCGGATACCCCTGCTGGCTGCTCTGCGCAGTACAAGGCAGAGGACTTTCCCGATTCGATTCTATTACGTTAAATATTCTACACTATCCCAGTAAAATAGTAAACCTTTTTACAATCTCTTCCGCCACTTTGCAGCCGTCCATGGCGGCCGATGTGATGCCGCCCGCGTATCCGGCTCCCTCTCCGCAGGGATATAAGCCCTCCACAGCGCTCTCGCACCGCTCGTTTCTCAGTATCCGGACCGGAGAGCTGGTGCGGGACTCCACGCCGGAAAATACCGCGTCCCATCGGGCAAAGCCGGGAATCTGCCGGTCAAATGCGTGAACCCCTTCTATAATGGCTTCGCTGATATAGCCGGGCAAAATCTGCCGGAGGCTGCCAAAATCCCAGCCGCCCATGGTCTGCGGTTCTGTCTCTCCCAGAGCCACGCTGTCTTTTCCCGTCTCAAAATCACCCAGCAGCTGGACAGGAATCCTGCCGCCGCACAGCTGCCAGGCCAGCTCCTCCAGCCGCCTCTGCAGCTCCATGCCGGACAGGGCAGGCCGCTCCGGGCAATAAGAAGCAAAATCCTCCGGCTTTACCGTCACAATCATAGCGCTGTTCGCATTTCTGCCGTCCCTGGCCCGCAGGCTCATGCCGTTTACCGCCAGCCGCCCCGGCTCTGAGGAAGCGTTGACCACATAGCCGCCCGGACACATGCAGAAGGAGTAAATGCCCCGTCCGTTTTCCGCCCGGTGGGTCACTTTATAATCCGCCGCCGGCAGATACGGCCCATAAGGCCCTTCCCCATATCTGGCCAGCTGAATCATCTGCTGCGGATGCTCGATCCGCAGTCCCATGGCAAAAGCCTTCGCTTCCATGGGAACCCGCAGCTGCCACAGCCGCTCAAAGGTATCCCGGGCGCTGTGCCCCACAGCCAGAACAGCCGCCTGAACCGGCAGCTCCTCTCTCCCGTTGATCACCACTCCCTCCAGGCGGCCGTCTTCAATCTGAAAATCTGTCACCCCGGACTGAAACCGGATTTCTCCTCCATGCGCCTGGATTTCCCTGCGGATCTGCACCACCACCCGGCGCAGTACATCCGTCCCGATATGAGGCTTGTGCATATATAAAATATCCGGATTTGCCCCGGCCTCCACAAAGGTTTTCAGCACCGCCCGGCCTCTGCCCTCCGGGTCCTTTACCAGCGTATTCAGCTTTCCGTCAGAAAAGGTACCGGCTCCCCCCTCGCCGAACTGGACGTTGGATTCCGGGTTCAGGGAACCGCCCTTCCAGAAGGCTTCTACATCCCGCACCCTTTCCTCCACAGACCGACCCCTTTCCAGGATGAGCGGCCTGTATCCGGCTCTGGCCAGGGCCAGGCCGCAGAACAGGCCCGCCGGCCCGCTGCCGATGATAACGGGCCTGCGGCGCAGCGGCTCTTTCCCCGGCTCCGGCATCCGGTATTCCGGCGGCGCAACCAGGGAGACATTCTGGTTCCGGGCCTTTTTTACCACATCTTTTTCCCGTTTCATCCTGACCCAGATCGTATAGACAAAAAAAATCTCCGGTTTTTTCCTGGCGTCTATGGATTTTTTCACGATCTCCCAGCCCAGAACCGCCTCCTCCGGCGCCTTCAGCGTTCTGGCAATTTTCCTGGCCAGCTCCTCCTGTGTATGATCCGGCGCCAGTTTTAACTGTGATATCTGAATCATTTATCTTCCATCCTTATCTATTTTCACATACGCCCTGTCTTTGCTGAAAGGAACGCCCTCTGTCCCGGCCGGGCCAGCGGCATGGCTTCCCGCCGTATACCCGCTGCTCCAGGCCCACTGCAGGTTATAGCCGCCGCAGATCCCGTCCACGTCCACGATCTCTCCGGCGAAATACAGCCCCGGTACCAGCCTGGACATCATCGTCTCCGGATCAATCTGCCTTACATCCACGCCTCCCGCCGTCACCTGGGCGTTTGCAAAGGGATTGGTTCCGGTGATTTCTGTCCGGAACGCCTTCACGCCCTCAGCCAGCGCCTGGGGGCTGTCCCCGTACCGTTTCCGCAGGACAGACAGCAGCTTTTTATTCAGCAGCCCTGCATACTGTTCCGGTGAAAATGTCTCAAAATATTTCTTCAGCGCCTTGCGTCCCATGGAGGGGGCCAGATCCAGACAAATCTCTGTTTTTTGTCTCTCTGCCAGAGCTTCCGCCGCATAACGGCTTACCTGGAATACGGGAATGCCGGAGACGCCGTATGCCGTCAGCTGCAGCTCTCCCTGATCTCTGGCCTTTTCCTTCCCATCTATGTACAGTGTCACTCTGGCCTCTGTCCGGATACCTGCCAGCTCTTTATAGAAAGATTCCCGGCACCGCAGCTGTACCAGCGCCGGGTACACCGGCGTCACCCGGTGGCCCAGCTGTCTGGCCAGAGCATATCCGCTGCCATCGGAACCGGTAGAAGGAGCGGCCATGCCGCCGCAGGCCAGGATTACCCGGTCTGCCCAAAGGCTCCAGGGCTTTGACTGGCCATCCGCCGTTTTTCTGCCGTCTCCCGCCTCTCCTTCCAGCCAAAAGCAGCCGTCCCGGATGGTGATTTGACGGGTCTGGACGCCGTACTGCACCTGCACGCCCAGCCGCTCCAGCTCCAGGGCAAACAGCTCCGTCATCGCTGACGCCTGTCCTCCCGCCGGGTAAAAATAACCGTTTTTCTCTCTTGGCACGACCCCCAGCCCCTGAAAAAAGCAGAGGGTATCCTGAAAACCAAAGCGGCTGACCACCTGCCAGGGAAACCCGCTGTCCTGGCTGCGGTAACAGTCCGGCCGCTGATCCCGGTTGGTAAAGTTGCATTTTCCATTTCCCGTTGATAAAATTTTCTTTCCGATCCTGCCGCTGTGCTCGATCAGAAAAACCTCCGCCCCCGCTCTGGCAGCAGCAGCCGCCGCCATCATCCCCGAAGCGCCTGCGCCCAATACGGCAACTTTTGTCTTCACTGTCAGCCCGCCTTTCTTCCATTTCACTGTTGCGGCAGCCGCCGCGTCTGTTTTCTATTGTAGCATCCACAGACATATTTGCAATCATTTTCACATATTAACTGGTATAGTTCTCCAGACAGTCAAACAGCTCCACCTCTGACGGCACAAAAAAGCCCTCTGCCAGCCTTTCCCGCTCCCGCTGGGGCAAAAGCCGCGTGTAAATATTGGTATGGAGATAAACCGTCTCTCTGTCGCTTTCGTAGACAGTAATCATCCCGTCCTCTTCCCTGATAAAAAAGGCGCCGCTGTCTTCTGCCGGAACCGGGCTTTCCTGAACCGGCAGAGCCTGCCGGGACGCTTCCTCCGTCTCCGGCTCCTGCGCCGCCCGCACCTCATGACTTTCCGGAACCGGGTTGGCCTGGGCAGACGGCGCTTCGGACAGCTCCTGCTCCGGCCTGTGAATCAAAAGGCCATAGCCAATATAGTAGGTAAAGGTAAAAATACAGATGCAAGAGAAAAAGCAGATAATATAACGTAATTTCATGGAATCCACTCCTTTACATATATTATCTGCTCTTTTTCCATTTTTAATCAGATTTTCCTGTCATTTCAGCAAATGCAGCTTTTTCGCGACGGACGCCATCGTTCTGCCCAGAGGCATATGGTACAGATCGACTTCGTCCACACATCTGGTCAGCAGCAGGGCGGCGGCATAAACAATCACTGCCACGGCAATCGCCGCAACAGTAGACACCGCATTGCTCTTGCTGGCATTGTAGAGCAGCGTATAAACGCCCCACGCCGCGCCTCCCATAATCGCCGAAGCCAGGGCGGGAAGCAGGAATGTTTTGGGGATATCGATCCGCAGACGCATATACCGGGACAGGGACAGCATGTTCAGGATATTCATCAGCAGCCCAAATACAATATCCGCGATCACTACGCCATAAACGCTCAGATTCAGCCCCCACAGGCAGACCGCCATCACAAGCACATGGCCTGCCAGAGCGATCGCCGCGTTTTTCGCCGGGGTCTTCATATGGTTGATTCCCTGAAGCGCCGCGTTCGTCACGGTATTGAAGGAATATAAAATCACGGTAATACATCCCATCCGCAGCAGCGAAGCAGCCAGCTCATTCCCCTCTGAGGAGGAAAACAGCAGGTTTACGATCGGCCCTGCCAGTACCCCCAGCCCGATACAGGACGGGATGGCCGCCAGCATCGTAAAACGGATCGAGGTCTTGATCCGGTCTACCGCCTGGGTACGCAGCCCCGCTGAAAAAGCCGTAGTAATGGCCGGGACGATAGAGGAGGCCAGCGCTGTGGCAAAAGCCAGCGGCACATGGGTCAGCAGATGATATTTGCCTTCATAGCTGGCCCACAGGCTGATATACTGATCCTCAAGCCCCGCGAAAGAGGTATAATGCCCGAATATGCTGTTATCCAGCACTGAGCTGATATTGTATACGGCTGAATTAAAAATCACCGGCAGGATCGTCGCCCCCAGAATCATCAGCAGCTGCGGATAGCCTTCCCTGACGCTGGCCTTATCCTTGCGGAACTGTCTGGCCAGAACCCGCCTGTACATGCTGTATACCATCACACAGAAAAGCAGTCCGACCAGGGCGCCCATCCAGGTACCCACCGTACCGCCTGCTGCGCCGTAGGCATTGGCCCAGACGGACGTATTCAGCGTCCGGTCTACCGTCTTTCCGTAATCATACATCAGATAAGCCGCCGCCACACTGGCCACGGCGTTGACAATCTGCTCAATAATCTGGGAGATCGCCGTGGGAACCATCGTGCCCAGCCCCTGGAAATATCCCCTGTATACGCCTAAAAAGGCTGAGAAAAAAATGGTGGGGGAGAGGAACCGGATGGCAATCTCCGCCTCTTCCATATTCAGCACAGTTCCGGCAAAAAACGGCGCGCCAAAAAACATGATAAGCGAGGCGGCCCCGCCTACCACAAGGGCAAAGATCAGGCCCGTCTTATATACTCTGTTCGCATCGCGATACCGTTTCAGCCCTCTGCGGGCAGCTACCATTTTGGATACAGTCGTAGGAATGCCGAAGGAAGCGATCAGCCATATGATGGAATATATGGAATATGCCGCGCTGTAGACGCCGATCGCGTCCCCCAGTATATTGGTCAGCGGCACCCTGTATATAATGCCGATCAGGCGGACAATCACAGAGGCCGCCGCCAAAATGCTGCCCTGGATAAGAAAATTAGAGGTTTTCTTTCTCTGATCTGTCATGAGAACTCACGCCTTTTCTTAACAGGCCCTGCCAAAGCAGGGCCTGATGTCATTATTCAATCACGGTTTTATCCTGATCCTGGGTGGGAACGATGCTGATCCATGTTTTGCCCTGATTTACGGTAATCTCATTGCCGTCCTCATCCACAAATTCCATGGGGCCCCACTCTGTATTCTTGATCCAGCGGATCGGGATCGCTTTGCCCTGGGTCATATAATACCCATCTCCGTCAGACCACAGATCAAACTGAAGATACTGGGTTCCATAATAGTCAGATTTCTCGCTGTATAAAATCAGCACATTGTCAAATGCCAGCTGCTCGCCGTTCTCCTGATCGATATGAGGGCCGCCGTACTGGCTGTGGAGATATTTGCCGGACGCGCTGTCATAGGTAAACGCGGAATCATTGGTGGTAAAGCCTACCGTAATATTTTCCGCTGTCATGCCATCGTCCAGGGTTACGGTCTCGCCGTCTTCTGCAAACTGGAAATGCTCTTTGTATTCCGGCTCGATCTCTGTGGTATAAGTATCCTGCAGCACCTGGTAAAACTCATCCAGATTCCGGATATATCCGTCGCTCTCTGCCTTCTCCGCCAGAATCTCCTCGATTCTGTCGCCGCTGGTATAGGCGTTATGAGGCGCCGGCCTGTCGTTGGTCCGGTAGTAAGCGCTACCGTCGCTGCCCAGAACGCCGTTTACATTCTGGGTTATGTAAGCTTCCAGATAAGGCTTCGCGTACTCACACTGGCCGAAATGGAAATAAAACGCATTCCATTCCCCTGCCAGATATACGAAATAGGTTCTGGCGCTGCGGACCGGGCCGATCTTATCCAGCCCCTCCACATCCTGGAACAGGGCCATCAGTCTGGTCAGAGAGCCTTCTACCATACACTCATAGATGACATCGGCATGGCTGATCCCGCTCTGGGGAATGGCCGCCTGAATATTATTGATCATCACCGCGATCGGACGCTTTTGGCCGATCTCCTCTTCAATCCACTCGCCGGTCAGATGGCTTCTGACATAACCGGGATTTTCATCCACTGCTTCCGTCTCAGCTTCTGTTTCTTCCTCTGTCTCTTCCACAACCGGGGCTTCTGTCTCCACAGCGGGGGCAGTCGTCTCTTCCCGTTCTACCTCCCCATCGTTGGAGCAGCCCGCAAAAACAAACAGGGACAGCGCCAGAGCCAGTAAAAGCGATATCTTTTTCATCATATTCTCCTTTGTTTTTTAATTTTATCTATTAATATTTAATAAAGTTAATAGATTTCTCTGTTTTTCTTCCATGGCCTCCCGCTCTTCCTCATCCATATGGTCAAATCCAAACAGATGGTACATGCTGTGGGCCACCAGAAAAGCCAGCTCCCGTTCCTGGGAATGGCCGTAATTTTCCGCCTGCTCCTTTACCTTATCCACGGAAACCACAATATCGCCCAGCATCAGCTCGCCGGTCTCCGGGTTAAAGCAGTCTTCAAATTCCTCCTCCGCATGGGAAAAGTCTCCCGGCGTTTCAAAATCCAGCATCGGAAAGGAAAGCACGTCCGTCGCCCGGTCGATTTCCCGAAACTCCCGGTTCAGCTCCCGGATCCTGCCGTTATCCGTCAGTACCACGCTCAGCTCCGCCTCATAAGGGCAGGCAATGTCATCCAGGGCAGCTTCAATTACCCGGCGGATCAGCTTCTCATAATCAAAGGCAAGCTGTTCCTCCGTCTCATATTCCAGCTCTATCGTCATTATGACACCTCATTTTGTTATTATAGCAAAAGACAGCCAGATAATCAATCCGCCAAAATCAGACATACTTCCTGCGGCCGCTTTCTTTTTTCTCATGTTTTTCATAATCCTCATAAGCATTGACAATTTTCTGCACCAGAGGATGTCTTACGATATCCTGGCTGGTCAGATGGATCACGCCGATATCGTCGATTTTTTTCAGTACCCGCAGAGCGTGCTCCAGGCCGGAGCCGGTTCCCGCTGGCAGATCCCGCTGGGTCATATCCCCGGTAATCACCACCTTTGACCCGAAGCCGATCCGGGTCAGGAACATCTTCATCTGGGCATGAGTGGTGTTCTGGGCTTCGTCCAGGATAATAAAGGCATTGTCCAGGGTGCGGCCCCGCATATAAGCCAGGGGAGCCACCTCGATCAGCCCCTTTTCCGCGTTGTGGAGATATGCCTCCGCTCCCATCATCTGATACAGCGCGTCATACAAAGGCCGCAGGTAAGGATCCACCTTGCTCTGCAGGTCTCCCGGCAGAAAGCCCAGCTTCTCCCCCGCCTCTATGGCCGGCCTGGTCATAATAATCCGGCTTACCTCATTATCTTTAAATGCCTGGACTGCCATCGCCATCGCCAGGTAGGTCTTCCCGGTGCCTGCGGGCCCCACGCCGAATACGATCATCTTCTCCCGGATGGCGTCCACATACTGCTTCTGCCCCATCGTTTTCGGCTTCACCGGCTTTCCCGCCACAGTCCGGGTAATAATATCCCGGTCAATCTCCAGAATCTGGCTGTCCTTTTCCTCAAAGGAAAGGGAGAGGGCGTAATCCACATTTTGCTCTGTAATCGCATTTCCCCGCTTCGACAGCTCGATCAGGTTCTGAAACACGCTTTTCGCCTTCTCCACAGTCTGCTCCGGGCCCACCACCTTCAGCGCCCCATCCCGGGAGATCATGGTTACATGAAGGGTTCTCTCAATTTTTTTCAAAAAGCAGTCAAACTGACCGCATACATTCCGTTCATGCTCCGCCGGAATATCAATTAATGTCTCCGTTAAGCTCATCAGGCTCTTCTGTCTCCTCTGCCAATCTATCCGTTAAAATTACCTGCTGTTTTCCCATGGGTTCGTGGGCAATGATTTTGCCGGAGCCTTCGCACATAGCCGGGCTATAGTCCATTGTAACATGATTCTCCAGAATTTGAACCCCCTTTTCTTCAGTTTTTTCAAAATAATCCTTTAAGTTTTTCTGAACTTTTTCTTCCGCCTCCTCCCGGGTCAGCCGTTTTTCATATCGGGTCAGCTCCGCTGTCCGGATCATTCCCACGCTCAGCGGCAGATACCAGTCCTTTAAAATCCGCAGCTGATACTCCTGGCTGGTCTG
>CALWQE010000046.1 GCA_944383605.1 uncultured Lachnospiraceae bacterium | reverse complement strand
ATAAGCGCTGCCCAGATAAAAATTTTTGATATACCCCAGCTGCGCTCTATAAGCTTCTTCATAAGAATCTTCAAAATCCCTGAGCGCCCGTTTCCAGTTTTTATAAAGCATTTTAGCCGCCGGCGTCGGCATTACCCCTCTTACCTTTCTGATGAATAAAATCAAACGCAGCTGATTTTCCATATTTATAATAATACGGCTGACCGTTGTCTGTGCCAGATTCAGTTCTTCAGCGGCCCGCGTCAGGTTTTCATATTCCACGACCCGGAAAAATGTATAAATCTGCTGCAAAGTCAGATTGCGCAGCATTTGCAGAATTTCTTTTTTCTCCACACTCTTTTCCCATCCCTATCATGTCAGGTATCCTTACCCCGGCTGCTCCAATTTCTGTTTCGTTTATTAAGACAGAAAGCCTGCCAGAGGCAGGCTCCCTGTATGGGAAGATTATACTTTATTCAGTATACCATGTAAGGTACGGGTTATCACGCTGCCTGCCAGGAAACAGATTACTGCCTCAATTACGCCCTGCACGCCCACAAACGCTATAACGAATGTCAGCGCATTTCCTGCTCCCAGAGAAGCAGCCAGTCCCTGGATATAATCTGTAGGATAGAAAAAAAGCACCAGTGAACTCATAAAAAGCAGCGTATTCAGCAAAGGGCAGGCCAAACTGACCACATAGTATGAAAATTTACGCGTTCTGACAGACCGGTGAAGCGCCTCAAAAAGCAGGCCGGACAGCCATCCCTCCAGCACTCTGGGAACTACTGTTGTAATGAAAGTTCCCACCGGATTAATTGTCAGCAGCATGGTACTGAAAGCAGTCATGCCGAAGCACTGATAAAAACTGGTCAGCCCGAATGCCAGTCCGCATACGGCTCCTCCTGCAGGGCCCAGAATTACAGCTCCCACGGTTACAGGAATTGTCAAAAGAGTAATCGACAATCCCGGTGTACGGATATATCCCAGAGGCGTAAACGCCATCAGAAGTATAACCGCGATCATCAGCGCCAGCTCCACCATATACTTGGTGGTAAAAGTTTTTGCAGTTGTCATCGTTCTCTCCTTTTCGCCTGATAAAACGGCGGACTATCCAGCCTGCTTTTCAGACATCGATGATGCGTTTTCCATAGAATAACGCTCTTCTACATACTATCACAATCCTGCAGGGGCTTCAATCTTCAAATGCACAAAAAAACCGGGGAAATACTGGGGAAAATGCATATGTTTTCATCCAGAACCAACCCTGTAAATCCGAAACGCTCCAACCTGCTCCAGCAGCTGGAATCTCTGCCCTTCCCGGTCATACTGCTCCAGCTGGTTTCCGGTCAGGATATAATCCGCTCCCATTTTCTCCAAATCTCCCACATCCAGCCAGACATTCAGCCTGTCCCCGGCTATGCCTTCTTCAAACCAGGAAGCGCCTGCATCGGTCAGATAAACCTGGACATGGGCAAAACGATTGTACAGATATTCCTGATCCCCATCAGGATCCAGCTGCCGCCACCGCTCCAGATCAGGATAATAACTGGTAGAATTTATCGTAGAGGCGCCCACAAAAAGCGGTATATTATTCATCGGATATACCAGCCCCTCCACCAGCCAGCGCCCTTCCTCCTCTTCATTGATCTCGCCGATTGCCTGAACCAGAGGATTTTCATAAATAAAATCAGCCCCCTTCTGCACAGGATTAACCAGCACGCCGGTAAAAACTGCCGTAACCGCACACAGCAGGGCGAAATATCGTTCCCTGCCCCGCAGGGCGGCATAAATCAGCGCGGCCAGCAATACTGCCGCGGCTGCAGCCATCCATCGGGTCATATAATCCGCCTGTGCCTGATGGGCCAGGAAAGCTGCCGCCAGGCCGCCGCAAACCGCCGCTGCCAGAACAGGAAGCCTGCTCTTTTTCTGTCTGTTCTTTCCGCCGCCCCCCGCAGGCTCCATACAGGCCAAACACCGAATCAAAATCACAATGTTGGCATATCCAAAAATCACCAGCACCCGCATCACCGGACAGTTGCTCATAAAAGTCAGGCCAGCCAGCAAACGGGGAAATCCAACGGCACAGAAAAGGAAAAAGAACAGGCTGACAGCCAGCAATCCATACAGCAGCACATCTTTCCGTTTCTTTTTCAGCAGCTGCCAGAGGGCCAGCAGGATGCCCAGGGGAAACAGATCAAAAAATACCGCCTGCTCACATACGTTTCCTGCCATCCCTTCCTGGGTCAGAGGATAGAAAATACTGTTGGCATATTGAAAAAATTCCGCTCCAAGACCGCCGCCGGTGATAAAGCGGGCGCCGGGATATTCTGTGGCGCTGACCGCCGCCAGCCCTTCCGCCGACATGGAAAAAAAGTACAGCAGGCCTGCGGCGCACACGGCGGCTGCCAGCAGGATACAGCCTCCGTCAGCCAGTTTCAGCCGCAGCACCCCTTCCCGCTTCAGCTCTGTCAGCTGCCAGATCAGGACAGCGGCAAACACATAAACCAGCGGTACCTGCCAGGCCGGATACAGCGCCATCGCATAGGCGTAGCCCAGCAGCCCAAGGCAGACTGCCAGCAGAACACGCTGCCATTTTTTTTCTGTATGGAAATATTTCCGGACAGCCAGCACCGCCAGCTGGCCATAGACGATACATTCCAGCAGCGCGCTGGTATGGAACCACCATTGGACGGCTCCGGAAAATGTCACCAGCAGAGCGCCTGCCAGAGACCAGCCCTTTTTCCCTCCAGTCACCAGAAGAAAGAACTGAAATGTTACCAGAAATAGAATCACCAGTCTGGCCACCCAGAAAAAAGCCAGGCCGCCGCCGATGCCAAACAGCACATAGCCCATGCTGAATATTCTGGTCACTGCCACCGGGCTGAGTACCGGCGCATTGCTGGCCAGCACCATATCCGTTTCCTCTCCCCGCAAGGCGTCCCCAAAATATTCAAACTCCCCCTCATAGGTCTGGGCAAACGAAGCCACTGTGCTGACAGCCCACTCATCCGCTCTGATTGAACGGGGCGTACCCGCCAGCAGTCCGTCATCTGTACATTCCGGCAAGTATTCCGCCCACATGCCGATAGAAGAACCGCTGATCTGAAAAATTACCGCCAGGACAATTACCAGCAGGCCAATCAGCCACCGGAACCTGTATAATACATTTCCCATAAGCTATAATCTCCCGATTCTGCTCTCTTGTTTATTGCTCCGCCCCATAGGATAGAAAACAGGGAGCTTCTCTGATCCGTTGAAAATGCAGGGGCCGCCCGTTACCGGCTGTCCCGTCCGCATTCTTTCCTTTGCTGCTCTGTCAGTTCCTCCAGCCGCCTGCGCAGCAAAGCCACCTCCTGCGCCAGCTGCTTTTGCTTTCTGCTCATTCTGGAGATAGACATGGTAATCATAAAAATAATCAGCAGGCAAAAACAAAATCCCAGAAAAAACATCATATTAATCGGCAGGGATACTCCCATCACATCTGCCAGCCATGAGGTAATCTCCGGAAAAATATCCAGAAGCAGCATCCCCGCGCACAGACAGAGCCACGGCAGTCCGTAGCGCAGGTCTATTTTCTTTTTCCATATCATTCTGACCAGCAATCCGAAGACTGCCACCACCGCCACACAGATAATGACCTGAAGCCTGAAACTCATATCCACCCTCTCCGTTCCCGGCGCGCCTATGCCTGCGCCGGAATTTTTCTTTTTCCTATACAGCCGGTCAGACTGGCATTTTACGTTGTTTTTATTATCCGCGCCTCAAAATGCTCTGCCGCCCTTCCCGGCGCCTCCTCGTCCCGTCTTTCTTTCTTACAGCCGCCGCGCCGCAATCAGAAGCAGGCCAGAATCACCGCCAGCGTAACCTTAATCATATAATATACCGAATTGACCGGCGAGATAGACGACACGCCCTTTTCTCTGGCATTCATCATCACCGGCAGTTCTGCCACCCGCCTGCGCCGTTTCACCGCCCAGGCCGCGCTTTCCGGTTCCGGATAATCCTTCGGATACTCAGCGGCAAACAGCTGGATCAGATCCCTGTTTACCATCCGCATCCCGGAGGTGGGATCGGTGATCCGGGCGCCCGTCAGCATCCGGATCAGCCAGGAAAAATAGCGGATGCCCATCTGGCGCAGGCCGGAGGACTGAAAGCCTTCTTTTTTGATAAAACGGGAACCGATCACCATATCCGCGCCCCCTTCCACCAGGATTTTTTCCATATCCTTCAGATAGCGGGTATTATGCTGGCCATCCCCATCGATCTGTACCGCGATATCATAGCCCTTTTCTCTGGCATACAGGTAGCCGGTCTGCACTGCCCCGCCAATTCCCAGATTGACCGGAAGATGAATCACCGAAAATCCTTTTTCCCGGCACAGCTGCGCTGTCCCATCCGTGGAGCAGTCATTTATAATCACATAATCATAATCCGGCGCATGCTCCTTCACATCCCGTATGGTATGCTCCAGATTTTCACACTCATTATATGCCGGAATAATAATCAGTTTTTTCATCCCTTTTCCCTACTTGGTAAAGATTTTCAGATATACATGAATCAGCCGGCTGCGGGTTTTTCTCCACCAGACGCTGAACCGCACCTGGCTTTTGCTCAGTCTCAGCGGCTCTGCCTGGCATTTTTCCGCCAGGATCCGATGCTCCCGCAGATATTCCCCGCCCCTCTCTCCGTCTCCCATAACGTCCCCGGTGTTAGAATCCCGGCGGATCCGGAAGGCGTTCAGCTTTTCGTGGGTTATATATACGGTTCCCCGACAGGCCATCCTGACCCAGAAATCAAAATCCAGGATATAGGAAAACTGCGGATCAAATCCTCCGGCCGCCAAAGCAGCATCCCGGCGAAACAGGTTGTTGCATGGAGCGCCGAAAAAATTATTCAGCAAAATCGATCGTTTCGCCAGCTTTCTGCCGTCCATCTGCCCTTTCTTCGGCCAGCGGCCAAAGGAGCCGATCCGCTGACCGTCTATATTAATCAGCGCCGTATCGCTCATAGACAGCTGGAGCTCCTGACAGAACAGGAAGGGAGCCAGCTCCTTTTCTATGCTCTCCGGATATAAAATATCATCCGCGCACAGCAGCTTCATATACTCTCCCCTGGCCTGGCGGATACAGGCATTCCAGTTTCCGGCCATGCCCAGGTTATGGGGATTTCTGACAATCCGCACCCGGCTGTCCCTCGCCGCTATTTCCTCTGCCTTCTGTACCGTATCATCGCTGGAGCAATCGTCCACCACCACCAGCTCCAGATTTCTGTGGGTCTGATTCAGCACTGATTCCATCGTCTGCTGAATATAACGGCCGCTGTTATAAGCCGGGATACATACGCTGACCAGCGTATCTTCCGCCCCCGCCCTTTTCCGTTCCCAGTACCGGCGGTTCATGGTCAGACGGCGGACTGTCCAGCCGGGCAGCCGGTCATATACTTTTCCCAGACGATACCCTATATATTTGGCCCCGCTCTGAAAAAACAATACCGGGATCTGATCCCACCTTTTTTTTCCGGCCAGCCATCTGGCTGTTTCCTTTACCAGTCGGATTCCCTCTGACTCCGACTGAACCGAAGCAAAAACTTCCGGACACTGCTTCTGAGAGACGGCCAGGTCAAAATTTCTCCGCAGCTGCTGCCGCAGCCCATAGCGGTGAGAATGAATCACCCTGGCATCCGCCCCGTAAGCGATGGCATAGCCGGCCTGAATCAGACGGCCCGCGAAAATCATATCTTCGTTAAAAATGACATTTCGGGGAAACCCGCCCAGCCTCTCATAGGTTTTCCGCCGGTACATGGCGCAGACATTGGAACAGAAAAAGGTTTTGATCCCCAGTTCCTTCATATCCTCCCGTGTTTTAATCCTGCTCTCATCCGGATAATTAAAGGATCTGGTATACCGCTCAATCAGCGGGCAGTCCGTCTGGGGCAGCTGTCTGGCGTAAGCTGCCGCCACCTGCCCGTCCTGAAAATAGCGAACCAGGTTTTCGATCAGATACCGGTCGGCAGGCACCGCGTCCTGCGTCATAAAAAGAATCAGGTCGCCGGTTCCCTTCTCCGCCGCCATATGGCGGGTACCGCCGTGATCAAATTCCTCCGGGGTAAGATGAAAGATCTCTGCCGGTATTTTGTGAAAGGCAAACTGTTTTCTGATTGCGTCCTCATATTGCAGCGGTTCTCCAGTAACCGCCAGAATCACCTGCCGGACCGGCCATGTTTGCTTCAGAAGCCTGGCAATCAGGCTACGGAATTTTTTATCCGGCTGGTATACCGGAATGACCACATCTACAGTCAGTATCTCGTCCATTTTCTGTCCTCCTCTATTTCCTCCAAAACCCATCTTTTATCAGCTGGAGGAAGGCTCCCGTCTCTATAGTCAGCGAACAGCAAATTCATCATCGTATCCCGCGTCAGCCCTTCTTCCATGTAAGAAAGCATACGCCGGCATATCCGGCGAACAGGACAAACATCAGCGCCATCATAATAAAATAAGCCACCGCTCCGCCCATAATGCCCATCCGCGCCACCACCAGAGGCGTCAGAAACCAGGAGACCAGAAATACCGCGCCGTATATGGCAAACAGAAATCTCTGCTTCCGGAAAATCATCAGCACATAGTACAGCAGCGTTACCCCTGCGTACAGGCTGCCTCCGCCGATCACCACCAGCAAAGCATCGCGGTAAGGCGTCACATCAGTGCCGCAGATCAGTCCCAGCACCGGCGGTCCCAGATAGTAACCCAGAACCAGCGCCAGAACCGACAGGACAGCGATTACAGCCAGTATTTTTCCCACCTCCGCTGCAAAAGCCCTCCGGCGCCGCCGCTCCCATTTAATCACCATGCCGGTCAGGAAAGGACGGATAATATAGCCTGCCACCAGGTTGATCACCATGGTTGGCTGGAAAATGGCAGTATAGCTGTATACCGCTTTATCTCCCATTCCAGCTTCTATGGCATATTTGGAAGCGTTCAGAATATAGGATTCCATAAAAGAAGCGATACAGATCAGGACGCATTCCCGGACAATCGACATATCCCGGCCCAGTTCTGTCCGCCCGATATAGGGCAGAAATCCTTCTATGGAAATATCAAACAAAATAACGCCGGCTGCTGCGGCTGCGACTGCGGCCCCGCAGGCCAGCACCAGATTTCTGGTCGCAGCCAGCACCGCCACATAAACTCCCATTGACAGCAGCGTACGGAAAAAATTAGACTTTCCCGCCAGATACAGCCTGTTCCGCCGCTGAAACTCCACCTCATAAACATCGGCAAAGCCGTCGGCCAGCTTAAACAGTACCAGCAGAAATACGACTGCCGCCTTTCCCGGCGTAAATCCGGATACGGCGATATAAACCATTCCTCCCGCTACTGTCAGAAGGCAGGTGACGATCCGTACATGAAGATAGTCCTGAAAACTGTACTTTCCTGACACATCGGTCTGATGATAGGGCCGGACGCCGAAATAGGATATGGACAGCAGCAGCTGTCCCACAGAAAACGCAAAGGAAAAACGGCCCCCCGCCGCCTCTCCGGCCAGATGTCCGGTAACTGCTGTCAGAAACAGCGTAGCAAACGCATAGACAGTGCTGCCCAGCATATTCCAGATAATATTTCTGCCGCTGATATTCCGGTCACTGCCGATCAGCCATTTCCTGATTATTTTCAATTTGATCACCAAAACTTAATCGATAGGGATAATGATTCTTCCGCTGATCCTCCGGCGGCAGCGTCATAAAGTCCGGCCACATCTGAGACAGCATTTTCTCCACATTTCTGGGGAAATTCAAATATACGTCCTCAAAGGGCTCCTGCCGGAGAGGGTACAGATCCGTCAGGGCTATAGTATTCCAAAACCGGTTGGTATCGCACAGATAACTGATTCGCTTCGTCTCTTTCCCGCGGTATCTGGTCATAGCCTTCCGGCATCTTTTGTACAGTTTTCGCTTTGATATATGAAGAAGCTCCATCCCTCCATGAACCAAACGGCAGGCCTGACGAATCAGCTTTGCCTTCCATCCTTTTCCCGGAACCACCGGCTCCGGAATACACCGCAGAATCAGCAGCTTACTGTAAAACCAGGCCTCAAATGCCTGCCGCCTGTAAGCTTTTTCATCATCGGGGACGGGATCAAACGGATAAATGTCCAGGAAAATACCCAGCGGGCAGTCCAGATCCTTAAATGCTTCCTCCCGAAATTCTGTTCCCTTCAGCATCAGCCGGGTCGTAGTCAGCGGATAATTTTCATTTTCCTCTGCGTTCATCACCTGGTAACGGTCGGGATATTCTCTTTTCACAATTTTCAAAAATTTCTGATAATCCCTGCGGGGCATACAGACGTCAATGTCGTCATCCCACGGAATAAATCCTTTATGCCGCAGCGCGCCGATCGCTGTTCCCGCAAAGGAAAAATAAGTCAGATGGTATTTCTCACAGAGCCGCAGAAAATCCTTCAGGATGCCCAGCTCTGTCTGCTGCAGACGTTTCAGCGTCTGCTGGTCATATTCACGGTACACTATGATTCATCGCCCCGTTTCTCTTTTCTGTTTCCTCTATTCCGTGAAGCCTCACGCGGCTGAAGCCGCATGCTTCCCGAATCCATAACGCAGGATGTTTTTTGCATAGTCAGGTCAAAAAACACAGGTGCAGCAGGCTATTTCCTGCCGCCGGAAGGTTTTTCCAGATGACGTGCCAGCGCCTGAAGCAGACACCGGTTTTCCTCCGGCAGCCGCACTGCCAGACGGATATACTGCCCATCTTCCAGTCCCTTTTTCCCGCTCAGATCCTTAATCAGGATCTCTTCCTGATCCAGCAGCCGCACCGCCAGTTCTCTGGCTGTCAGCCCATTTTCCAGACGGCACATGATATAGTTAGCCTGGGAAGGATACACCCTAAGTCCCGGAATCCGGGACAGCTTTTCGGCAAAATCCCGGCGGCAGGCGCGGAACCGTTCCAGCCCCTGTTCATAGTCCGTCCGGTATTTCTCATAGATTTGCAGAAAAAACTCTCCGAAAGAATTAATATTCCAGATAGATACATCCTTTTTAACCCGCTGGATCAGACTGCAGTCGCCGCTGGCCAGGATACCCAGCCGCAGACCAGGTACGCCATAAGATTTGGATATGCTTTTCACCACAGCCAGGGCAGGATACTGATCCAGGATTTCCTGCCGCAGCAGCGTATTATCCCTCTCATCGGCAAAATCGGCAAAGGATTCGTCCACAATCAGCCGGATCTGCCGCTCCTGCGCCCAGCGGGCCAGCTTCAGCAGGCCCTCCTTCCGGATATAATTGCCAGACGGGTTATCCGGGTTCACCACCACCACGGTCTTTGCAGGATGTCTGTCATAATAAGCCATCAGGTCATCCTCTGTATAAGCGTAATCCGCCCCGGGCAAAAAAGCCTCTACCGGGCCGTCCTGCCCTGCCTTCCGGTTGGGATATTCCTCAAAAGCCGGAACCGCCATTCCCAGGCTGCCCTGATTTTCTTCCATCAGCGACTTAATCAGCTCCGCCGCTCCATTTCCCACAGCCGTCTGCTCTGGTCTGATGCCAAAACACTTTGCGGCCAGCATACTGTTCACTGCCATGCCAGACGGATAGTTGGTCAGCAGCGGCTCAAAGCTGGCCCGGATCTCCTCCTTCATCTGCCGGGGAGGGAAAAAAGGATTGACCAGATAGCAGTAATCCAGCAGGCCGGGATAGCGCCAGTAGCCGCCGTACCGTTTCTGAAGCAGCGTCAGCCGCTCCTCCGGCCCGGCGAAAAGCGTCCCGGCGATATCCAGATCCTGAGCGTCGTCAATCTCATACCACTTTTCCCCCTCCAGCAGCTCCGCCTTAATCTGGGGATTCTGCAGCAGTGTAATCACCTTCAGCACCTGCTCATAGTATTCATTATGTCCCAGGGCCTTGCAGTAGGCCTCCAGAAAAGGAATATAGTAGGAGCTGGAAAATTCTCTGCTGAATTTATAAATATTAACAGTTTTATAATATTGCTCCGTCTCCTGATAGGAAAACTCGTTTTTATTAATGAACCGGCGAATATTATGTTCCTCATCCAGAGTTACCACAGT
>CALWQE010000045.1 GCA_944383605.1 uncultured Lachnospiraceae bacterium | reverse complement strand
TATTCTGTTTTTTCTGTTCCCCATTCCAATATACATTTGTCAAAAATTTTTCTATAATCCAAATTCGATCAGAAACTGGCTTGTAATCTTGTTCCCACTTTTTTGCCTCTGATTCCGCAAAATAATTATCATTCAATAATTCGCAGCTGCTCAGCCATTCCCCTATTTCTTTTTGTAATTCACAATATATATTATCCCGCAGACTGCTGTTTTCTGTATGTAAATATACGGCAATTTTTCCATATACATTTTGTATAATATATGCCTTTGCTTTTTTTTCTGCTTTCCACATTGTTTCTATTACATTTTTTGCAGCAGGCAAAACATATTCATAATGGATCATGCGTCATCACCTTCCCATTGAAATAACTATTCCGGCAATAAAATTAAAAATATATTCACTCTCTTTTATATAATGTTCACAATATTCTTTCTCGCCCCACTTAGGATGCTCGCCGTAACGCCACGCCGGATCCCAGTGCTTATGGCCCCCTCTCCCCACCAGCATATAAGGCGCATGTTTCTTAAAGTCGGGCCTGCATCCTGGAAGAATACTATTGGTTACTGAAATCAACTCTTCCAATTTATGATTCATATTTTCTGTATTATGTCCATATTTTGTTTTTAACATACCGGCTGTATATATATTTCCACTTTCATCACGTCCATATTTTAAAAGTATGTATTTTAATGCGCATTCCAAAACATAGCCACACAAATAACAGCAATTATAATATTCTTCCTTTTCATATAAAATGCGTGAATCTTTATACATTCTCTCCAACGTACTTAAAAAGTCAGTAGCCGCTCCATATTTATCTGACGCCATCGCTTAATCCCTCACATATTATTTAAGCCCTCATCATCACCGCAGTAAACATTCTATTATTGACTGATTGCATTATATCACACTTTTTTTGCCCTGCAAACAGTCGGATATGCCTCTCTCCTGAAATATCCCGTGAAGCTATCCGGCCAGACTCCTGTCATTCTATAATCCCCAGCTCCAACTTCATACAGAGCACCCGCATCACAGACGCTTCGATCCGCTCCTCAGAGATCTCACCTGCCTCCACTGCCTCCAGCACAGCGGGAATCTGTGTCTCAAAATCTGTGCAGCACAGCAAATCATTTCCCGCCTGAACCGCCATAACCGCTGCCTGCCCGGCGTCCGCGAAGTCCTGTATCCCATTCATTGACAGGTCATCGGTCACAATCACCCCCTGAAAGCCCAGCTCCTCCCGGAGAAGCCTGTGTACCTCAGGAGAGAGGGAAGCCGGCCGGCTGCTGTCCATGCAGCGGACTATATTATGGGACACCAGCACCACATCTGCCCCGGCGCAGATTCCTTCCTGAAAAGGAATCAGGTCTGACTCTGCAAAGGTTTCATAATCACGGTTGTCATAGGCGATTCCAGTATGGGTATCCGCATTATTCCCATATCCGGGAAAATGCTTCAGCACCGCCCCCATTCCCTCTTCCTTCATCACGCTGACCACTGTTTTCACATATTCTCCGGTCTGGACGGCATCCTGTCCGAAAGAACGATCATATATAAAATCCCCGGGATCCACAGACACATCACAAACCGGCGCGAAATTCAGGTTAATTCCCAGTCCTTTCAGCAGCCGGCACTTTTCCTCCGTATCCTCCCGGACTGCATCAAATCCCCCTTCCTGATACAGCTCCTGGGGGGAAGCAAAGGGCTGGCTGCGAAAAGCCGGATACCGGCTTACGCGGTTCACTGTTCCCCCTTCTTCGTCCACGCCGATAAGCAGAGGGATCCTTACCGCATCCTGATAGCTCTGGATATCAGCAGTCGCCTCTTCTGCTGTCTTTCCCTCGAAATCCCGTCCAAAAAGAATATAACCCCCCAGATGATACTGCTCTGCTTTTCCGGCCCCGTCATCCTCCGGGCATCTGGCGATAAACATCTGCCCTGCCTTCTCCTCCAGCGTCATCTGTTCCATCAATTCCCGGGCGCGTTTCTCAGTCTGCGTCAGCTGGCTGCTGTCTGGCTGCTCTTCAGCATACTGGCCGCCATCCGGCTGGCCGCCGGTTTCCTGTTCTGGAAGAGCTGCCGTATCTTGAATCTCCTGTTCCTGTTCTGTTTCTGCTGCAGAAGCTTTAACCGTCTCCTCTTCTTCATCGCCGGGATTTTCCGTTGTGATTATCCTGATTGGCTCACCTTCATCCTGTCTGGCGCAGCCAGCTGTGCACAGCGCCAACGCCAGTGCAAGAATCCCCCATATTCTTCTGCTTCCTTTTATATGCTCCATTTTTGATATCTCCTTTTTCCGTCTTTTTTCGCCATCTTTTTCTATATCCATATTGAAATCACTGTCATCCTCGCAGCGCGTATATCAGATGGAGCTGTTCCCTGCTGCTGATATGGGTTGGCTATCCGCCGGTTATAACAGCGAAAGCCATCTGATGCTGCACTGCAAAGCATCAGAATGTCAGCCGCATCTGATACCACACCGCGTTTCCGTGTACCGAACAGGATATCCCTTCATTGACAAAGCCAAACTTCTCATAATAATGAAGCAGCCTTTCCTTGCATGTCAGCACCAGTCCTGCCCGCCCCTGAAGCCTGGCATCGGCAATCGCCGCCTCCAGCAGCCTGCCTGCGCAGCCCTTCCGGCGAAAGGAGGGCAATGTGCCAACGCCGAAGATCATCTGCCATCTCCCCTTTTCCTGATGCATTCCCACATTTTCATACATCTCGTCTGTCAGATTTGGCTCGTCTGTCACCATTCCGTTGACGAAGCTAACCAGTTTTCCATTCTCATACAACAGCCAGAAATGAGACGGATAGCGCTCCAGCCTCTCCCGGATATGCTTGGCCGAAGCCGCTTCCGCCGGCGGGAAGCATGCCTGCTCCGCTGCGGCCACCTTCTCCCAGTCCTCCGGCCTCCCGTGGGTAATCCACATAGCGCTGTCCATCGTTTCCGGTATTTCCCTCTTCTGTATTTCATCTTGTATTTTTATTGTTTTCCGGTTCTTTTCCTCTGTTATTTCCATTTTTTCCTCATTTCTAACACGCCTGCTGCGCCGGCGCATCTTTTCCCACACGCGCCCGCCAGATCTTTACCTTTGGCAGTACGCTGGCTGCCGGGCGCATTCAGGTTTTCTTTGAAAATCCGCCGCCGATTAGGCGGCATTCATTCAGGTTTAGTATATGAAATTTGCTGAAAGATATCAAGGTTTTCCCGTTTTAAGTCGAAAAAGGAAATTTCTGAACGATATAGTAGACTTTTTCGTTCAGACCATTTATAATAAAAAAGAATAAGATGGTATTTTCCGGAAGCTGCGGACAAAAGATGAAAAAGCCTGATACAGCAAGGAAAATCAGGGATGATAAAAAGGAAAATCAGAATGGAAAAGAATGGAGAAAATGGATGGATTTTCAAGAATGGAAAACTCTGATTTTCCGTTCAGAAGGGAATGACGGGATGGAAACACAAGAGAAATACGGAAGGCTTACGCCAATCCGAAAAAAAGACGGCGGCATGGGACGAAACATCTGGGAATGCCGGTGCGACTGCGGCAATATCTGCTATGTGCGCATGTCAAATTTAAAAAGCGGCCATACCAAAAGCTGCGGCTGTCTGAGACAGGATCTGAAAAAATCGAAATTCCAGGATCTTACCGGCCAGCGATTCGGAAAGCTGACCGTCCTGGGACTGGAGCAGCAAAAGCCTGGCTTTCCCTCTCTGTGGAAATGTCAGTGTGACTGCGGCAATATTACATATCAATACGGCCCCAACCTGAAACGGGGTTATGTGGTCAGCTGCGGCTGCTACCAGAAGGAAAACGGGAAACGTCTGTACCGGCAAAATCTCCATTATATCGGCGGTACCCAGCTGGAGCTGGTAAAAAGCAAAAAACTGTGGAAAACCAATAAAACCGGCGTCAAAGGCGTCTATCAGGAAAAGAAAACCGGAAAGTACATCGCCAGCATCACCTTCCAGGGAGAACGGCAAATCCTGGGCCGGTTTCTCTATCTGGAGGACGCAAAAGCCGCCAGAGCCAGAGCGGAGGAAGAACGGGATCAGAAGCTGAATCAGCTGCTGTCCCAGGCAAAAGGGCAGGCGGAATAAAGATGCTGTATGGGCAGGCTGACAACCTGCCTTTTACATACAGAAATCACGAAATGGGAGGAATATCCAAATGAGACAGAAAAAGCTGAAAAGTATCCTTGCCTGTTTTGCGGCGCTGATGATGCTGACGTCCGCAGGAATCTTTTCCCTGGCAGATGAAGGAAGCCTGTCAGGAAATTCTCTGTCAGGCAACACTTTGTCGGGAAATCAGCTGCAGACAGACAGCGCGCTTCAGCAAGACGAAACACAGGCGGCGCAGGGGCAGTCTTCCCTGTCGGCGAACGTCCTGCCAGAAGTAAAGGCGGGAGAAATTATCCCCGGTACGATTAACCATCTGACAGAAAGCGCAGAGGGCGTTACTTATGACATTGGCGAAAATACTGCGGCCATGATCCATAGTCCCGGTGACGAGCCGATTATATTCCGCAACTGTACCTTTCACCTGTCCGGCGGTACGGTTAAAATCAGCGGAAACCAGGGCGTCAGCTACAAAAACGGCGAAGTAGTCACCAAACTGTGGATCGGAACCAACGTCCAATTTGAAAACTGCGTCTTTCTCACCGGCTCAGACGCCTGTAAAACTACTGCCGCAGGCTATGACGCATGTATTTATTTCTACAGCGGCGATATCCTGCTGAAGGACTGTACCCTGTCCGCCAATGGCTACAACGGCCAGTTCCTGGGACTGTACGGCAGCAGCGGCAGCGTTACCTTCGACCACTGCAATATCTCTACAGTAAATCAAAAAAACGGCTGGAGCTACGCTATGTACGCCGGTTCTGTGCTGAAACTGGTCAACCACTCTTCCATGACAGCTACAGGTATGACCACCGACAGCGGAAATATTAACGCATTTTATTCCGGGGACAACAAAACGAAATACGATGCAATTTTTATCGAAGATTCCGTAGTGGACTTCAGTGACAACCGGGCAGGCGGCTTCGCCATCAACAATATCAATATCCATATTGATCATTCAGAAATTTATGTCAACAACAACCTGGGCAACGCCTGCAACTCTGGTTACTGGATCGTAAACGATTCCACCATTCAGATGAATGGCAACCGTGGCGGACACGCCCTCTCCTGTATTGGCTTTGAGATGACCGGCTCTGCTGTAGAGATTCTCCATAATGGCTATGCAGGCGTTTATTTACAGTCCAAAGATTCCTCTTTCACCGACTGTACTGTAGATATCCGCTGCAACGGTGAAAGAATGCTGAGCTATTCAGCCGGAGATGTATGGCTTCAGGGACATACCCTGACGGTAAGCAACGGCACCTCCAACGCATATCCCGGCGCTGCATGGCTGGGCGGCGTAGGCCGCACAGGCGCAGTCGTCACCCCCGCTGGCAGCGTCGTAGCCTATGACCTGAACAGCAATGCCGCTGACAATCTGAAGAGCAATACCTCGCCGGTACTGACCAATGCCAGCCTCGCACTGAACGCCGAGGAAAACAGCCATATCCTGCTCCTCAATCCTTTTATGGAAACCTCCTACGCCCGGGGCAATGGGGAAAGCAACCTGAACAGTAATGACGCAGATCTTTTCCAGGATCAGAATGTAACAGACCGAAATGATATTCTGGCAGTCAGAACGGAAAGGGATGAAGAAACAAAGGAAGAAAAAACATTCCCGAAAATCGGCGTCCTCACTGACGCCCAGCTTGCCCATCATAAATATGACTGGGCCAGCGGGGAGGTTACTGACCAGGCCACAGCAGATGCCTATGGCGCGATCCGCTATGGCTGCGCAGATATTTGCGCGGACTACGCAGACCATACGGAAAAACATCCCGGCAGCTTTGACTGTACCGGGACATACGTTTACGCACCTTTGGTAGGATTGGCATTTAATGCGAATGCCGGAACAGACCCTGTCACCAATATGCCCGGCTCGCAGACCGCTATTCTGTATCAGACTGCCGCAAAAAATCCTACCCCTGCGGCTGAAACCGGCTTTGAAAACGCGCCCGTCAGAAAAGGCTACACCTTCACTGGCTGGTATACAGACGCGGACTGCACAGAAGCATATGAGTTCTCCACAAAGCTTACCCAAAACTGGACCGTGGTTTATGCCGGCTGGGAACCTGACGTGATCGTTGAATATCAGTGGGTGGGCAAAATCCAGCCGTCTGATGTAAAGCCTCCAGAGTCTGTCAGCCGTCCTTATGGCACAGAATATACTGCTGATTCCCAGGAGCCTTCAGAGGGCTATCTGTTCGATGGCTGGTATACCGATACCGCCTGCACAGAACCGTTTGCAGATGAAACACCCTTGATATCTGAAAATCTGAATGGAGATCATAAGCTGACGCTCTATGGCAGATGGACAGAAAAAGCTGCTGAGACAACCCCTCCTGATAATCATGAAAACTGGATTATCGCCAGGAAAGTATGGTCTGACGAAACAGCGGAACATCCCACCATCTGGTTTAAGCTGTACCGCCAGACGCCGGAAGGACAGCCGGAAGCAGTACCCGGCGCAGAGCTGAAAATGCTGGAAAACGGCCGTACCGAAGTAGCATGGGATGGTCTGGATCTGGCAACGCCGCAAGGGCAGCCCTATACCTTCTTTGTGAAAGAAACAGATGAAAATGGTAATTCTTTCACCCCTGACGGATATGTAAAACAGGAAAGCGGCCTGACCGTCATCAATACCTATGTGGGAACCGCCGCTCCCGGCCAGAGCAGCCTGACCGGCCAGCCCGGCCAGTCCCCGAAAACAGGCGACAGCGCGCCGGTTCTTTTCTATGCCGGTCTGCTCTGCCTGGCAGGAGGGGCTGCCGCTGTGATTATCGTAAAAAAATTCCGAGATAAATCGAAATAAAAAACGGTATTTCCCATCGTAAACAGGGACAGCAAACCTCAGATTTTTCCCGAGATTTGCTGTCCCTCTTTTTTGTTTCATAGGGAACGCAGTTTCCTATGAAAGAACAAAGTCCCTCCTGCCAGGCCTTACAGTCTGACAGAAGGGCGTCTTCCTTACTCAATATTCCAGAAAGCAGCCGGCGGCCTCTCTGCCGAGAAACTTCTTCTCCAGCTCTCTGACCATGCCTACATACCGTTCCTTGCAGGCCTCATTTTCGCCCGCCTCGATCTCCTCCAGACAAGGCAGAAGATAATGCTCCCAGATCTGGCAGTATATCTGCTCCGCGTCCTCGCTGGCGTCGATTGCCCTGACGATCTTTGGCGCATTCTCATAATATTCCCGGATCAGGGCGTCTCCATCCGGCTGGTTTACCAGATAATCATCCCGGAATTTCCGGAATGCAGACAGCTCATAGCAGTCGTCCGACCGGTTCATGGCGCTGCACACCGCTGAAGTAATATAGCAGCCGAAGCCTCTTTTTTTAAAGCCCTGCATAATCTCGCCATAGGTAGCCTTCAGCACCTGATAGTCAGGAAAGGCTTCATTCCACTGGATAAACAGCTCATTCAGCAGGACATCCGCATAATCCCGCCGCTGTTTGTCAAAAACAGGAAGAATATAAAGGGCCATCATCGCCCGTTTCTCATCCATCCACTCCTGCCATTCCCGTTTTTTTCCCTTTTCCATCCGCTCCCGGGCCAGCGCTTCCACAGCCTCCGCCAGCGCCGCCGCCCACTCGTGGGCATGGAGAGCAAAGCCTTCTCTGTCCTGGCTCCACAGCTCTTCCATGTATTTCAGCAGCGGCTGAAGCTGTTCCTCCGTTCCCTCAAACCGGGACTGGTACAGCTTCTGTTTGTAATGATCCATATAGCTGACTTCTTCCAGCAGCAGGCTGTTCAAAATATGGATGGCCGCCTTATCGTCCATATGGCCGTCTCCGCCGTCATTCCCTATACGGCTCTCTTCTCGGTTATCGCTGATACAGCTGCCTTCGCCGCCGCTGTTTTTGCGGCCGTCTTCCCTGTTATTATGTATGTGGCCGCCTTCATCATTGTCTTTTCTATGACTGTTTTTACTGTGATTGTCCATCATTATGATTCGTTCCAGTTATGATATACGTTCTGGACGTCATCGTCCATATCCAGCAGATCCAATGTCCGGTTCAGGTTCTTAATATCATTCTCATCTGTCAGATCCACCCATGTCTGGGGGATCATCGTGACTTCCGCGCTGGCCATGGGGATGCCTTCCTTCTCCAGAGCTTCCCGCACCATGCTGAAATCATCGGGAGCCGTCAGTATCTCATAGCTGTCCTCTTCTTCGGAAAAATCCTCCGCTCCCGCATCCAGCGCCAGCATCATCAGATCGTCTGCGTCCGCCTCATATTCCTCTTTATCAATAATAATCTGGCCCTTCTGATCAAACATAAAGGATACACAGCCCGGCGTACCTACATTTCCGTTTCCTTTTGTGAAAGCGTTGCGCACATTGGAAGCCGTCCGGTTTTTATTATCGGTAAGGGCGTCTACAATAATCGCCACGCCGCTGGGCCCATATCCTTCATAGGTTACTACCTCATAATTTACAGAGCCTGCGTCGCCGGCCGCCTTCTTGATACCCCGCTCAATGGTGTCATTGGGCATATTGTTGGCCTTCGCCTTCGCGATCACATCACGGAGCTTGCTGTTATTGGCAGGGTCAGGCCCGCCTTCCTTCACCGCTACCGCGATCTCCCTTCCGATGATGGTGAAGATTTTCCCCTTCGCGGCGTCATTCTTCTCCTTCTTATGTTTAATATTCGCAAATTTAGAATGTCCTGACATACTTTCTCTATCTCTCCTTTTCTTTCCGTATGCACTCACCAGCCCATTGTATCACGATTTTCCTGCCACTTCAAGAATTTTCAGCTTCTCTGGCCATTTTCCGCAGCAGTTCAATTATGCAGGCCACAGACCGCCTTTCTGCCCGAATCAAAACATACATTTTTATGTATCCAGTTCCAGGCTGACCATCAGGGCCTGATTCACTTTCTGAAGCAGATCTCCGTCAATATGGCAGATTTTTTCTTTCAGCCTCTTTTTATCAATGGTTCGCAGCTGCTCCAGCAGAATCACAGAATCCTTGGCCATACTGCATTCCCGGACAGACAGCTCCACATGGGTAGGCAATTTCGCCTTATTCATTTTCGATGTAATCGCCGCACAGATGACTGTAGGACTGTGCTTGTTTCCAATATTATTCTGTATAATCAGTACAGGCCGTATCCCGCCCTGCTCCGACCCGATCACAGGCCGCAGATCCGCATAGTATACATCGCCCCGTTTTACAATCACATTCATCACACTCCGAAAATACATAGTTATGTTTGCCCATAGTATTTCCAGATTTCTTCCAATGTATACCCTTTTCACTGCAGCTCTGCTGCTGTTTTCCTCTTTGCGCCCCCTGTGCATCCTGCGCGGAGCGTACCTATATGGGAGGAATCCATCCCCATATAGGTACGCGGAATCCTCCGATGCAGTCCACAGACGATCTCATAGCTGATGGTCCCGCATAACCGCGCCACTTCGTCAGCCGATATGGATTCCTCCCCGTCCCTGCCGATCAGGGTCACTTCATCCCCTGCCGCTGCGCCGGGGATATCTGTCACATCCACCATAAACTGATCCATGCAGACCCGCCCCAGGATCCTGGCCCTGCGGCCCCGGATCAGCACCTCGCCTCTATTGGACAGCAGGCGGGGATAGCCATCAGCGTAGCCCAGAGGAACAGTGGCCACCCGGGTAGGCCGGTCTGTGACGTAAATCGAACCATAGCTGATACCGGTATCCGGCCCCACCGTCTTCAGATGAATAATATGGCTCTTCAGCTCCAGCGCCGGAATCAGAGCCAGCCCATCCCGGTCAACCTCATCAGAGGGATAAAGGCCATAGGTAATAATACCGGCCCGCACCATATCGAAATCTCTTCCGATTCCCTCCATGATGCCGGCGCTGTTGGCACAATGGCGGATAGAAAAATGGACGCCCTCTTCCTCCAGCCGTTTCACCATCCATCGGAACCGGCTCACCTGCTCCCAGGTCTTCGTCTTATCCTTCTCGTCTGCCGAGGTGAAATGGGTAAAGATTCCCTCCATTTCAATCCCCGGCAGCCGGGAAATTCTGACGATCTCCTCCACAGAAGCTTCACAGGGCAAAAATCCCAGCCGGGACATCCCTGTGTCAATTTTAATATGTATCCTGGCCTTTTCTCCCAGCCTTTCCGCCTCCCGGCTCAGCTGGACGGCGCTGTCCAGCGTATAGATATTGGGCCGGATATGATGGCGGATCAGATCTTCGAAAAATCCGGGATGGGTAAAGCCCAGAATCAGCACCGGCTCCATAATTCCGTAACTGCGCAGCTCCATCGCTTCCTCGAAGGTGGCCACGGCAAACCAGCTGGCCAGCCCCCTGGCCGCGCAGGCCACCGGCACAGCGCCATGGCCGTACCCGTCAGCCTTAATCACAGCGCACAGCTTCACATTCTCTCCAATGACTTCTTTGATTGCCGTCAGGTTATGCCTGATCGCGGACAGATCCACATGGACTGCCCCACGGTATTCTTCTAACATATTATCTGATCAGGCTCAGGGCTTCCGCCAGGTCAGAAGCCATCATTGCCCGTTCTCCTTTCTCCTGTGCTGCCAGATCTCCGGCACAGCCGTGAATCAGGACGCCGGCACAGGCCGCCTCAAAGGGACTCATGCCCTGGGCCATCAGTCCGCCGATGACGCCGGACAGCACATCTCCTGACCCTGCCGTCGCCATGCCTGCATTTCCGGTCATATTAATGTAGTCTTTTCCCACACTCCTGGAAACCACTGTCCTGGCCCCCTTCAGCACACAGTTGGTCTGATACACATGGCTGAACTCTCTGGCCGCCATCACCGGATCCTCCTCAATTTCCTGAATTTTCCGCCCGCTCAGAGCAGCCATCTCTCCCAGATGAGGCGTCACCACATGGCTCACCTTCAGCTGCTGCTCCAGCCCCTCGCTGGCCCCGATAATCCGCAGAGCGTCGGCGTCAAAGACAACCGGGCAGATCGCCTCCTGAAGTACCGCCCGGACGATGGCTTTGGTACAGTGACTGACGCCCATCCCCGGCCCCGCCACAATGGCGTCAGCCCAGTTGATCGCCTCCATCACCGGGTCTATGGAAAAATTCTCCCTGTCATAAGTGGTCAAAATTGCTTCCGGGACACCCATCTGAAGAATGCCCCTGTTCTCCCTGGGCGTCACGATCCGCACCAGCCCTGTGCCCATACGGTAGGCAGCCAGAGCAGCCAGATAGGCGGCGCCGCTCATGTTGTAGGTTCCCGCAATCACCGTCAGCCGGCCGAAGGTTCCCTTATGGGAATTGGCGGGCCGTTCCGGCAGGAGGGAGGCCGCCTCTGAAGCATCCATCGTAAAAAACCGGGGATTGACAAACTGATAGGCTTCCTCCGGAAAGCCGATCTGGGCTGTCACCGTTTTTCCGCAGTAATAGCAGCCGGGGTAAAGGATACAGCCAAATTTCAGGCTGCCGAAGGTAACGGTCAAATCGGCCCGGAAAGCGATTTTCAGCACCTCTCCGGTATCGGCGGAAATCCCGCTGGGAATGTCCACCGCAGCCCGGTATGCCCGGCTCTGGTTCGCCAGGCCGATCACCTGCGCCAGCTCTCCTTCGATTCCTCTGTTTAATCCTATGCCGAACAGGGCGTCCACTATCAGCCCGGCCCTGTCCTCTTTTAAAATTTCTTCCAGCTCATCTATGCCGCAGACAGGAATCTTCAGATTTTTCACAACCTGGTACTGGGCTCTCCACTCATTTCCTTTGCCTTCGCCGGGACAATATACCACCGGCTTCATACCCATGATATGGAGCATCCTGGCCGCCGCCAGGCCGTCCGCCCCATTGTTTCCCGTCCCGCACAGAACCAGGGAAAGCTTTTCCCGCAGCGCCCCGGCAGGCGCCTCCTTCACAATCTCACTGACCACCGCATGAGCTGCCCGTTCCATCAGCGCCAGGGAAGAAATTCCCATCTTCTCAATGGTATACTGATCAATATTTTTCATTTCCATCGCGTTTACGACATATCTCATTCCTGCCCGCCTTCCCCTACGGCCACAGCCGCAGCCATTTCCTTTGTATTTGTAATCGACACATGAATCAGCCGGATGCCCATGGCCTCAGCCCGCTCCAGGGCGCCGCCATACAGGTTTACCAGCGGCTTTCCCAGGGAATCCCGCAATACCTCAATATCCCGGAGGCCAAACCCCCGGAAACCCGTCCCCAATACCTTTGATACCGCCTCTTTAACAGCAAAATTCCCTGCCAGAGAGGCAGGGCTTCGCCGTGTATTCTGAATTTCTGCTTCCGTAAAGCATCTTTTAAGAAAGGCATC
>CALWQE010000044.1 GCA_944383605.1 uncultured Lachnospiraceae bacterium | reverse complement strand
GTCAGCAATGAAGCGCCGGAAAATACGATGGAGGCGTTGGCTTTGGCGGTGGAGAGCCAGGCTGACTATGTAGAAATTGACGTGCAGGAGACCAAGGATGGGGTGATCGTGCTCCTCCATGACAATTCGCTGGCCCGTACCTGCGGCGACAGCAGGATGATCTGGGAAGTGACCTGGCAGGAGGTGTCCCGGATGGATGCCGGCAGCTGGTTTTCGCCTGAGTACGCGGGGGCGCGGGTGCCTGCCCTGGAGGATGTGTTCCGGGAATTTGGCGGACAGATCTCCATGAATATCGAGGTGAAAAACAATGGCCATAACAGCGACCTGGTGGGAAAGACAATCGAGCTGATCGAGCTGTACGGCATGGAGGATTATGTGATGATTTCTTCCTCCAGCTACGCCTATGTAAAACAGGTGAAGGAGAGCAGCGGCAGGATTCCGGCGGGACTGATCCTCTCAGCCGCTTATGGGAACTTTCTGGACAGCCCTTATGTGGATTTTGTCAGCATCCGCTATAACGCGGTGAACAGGGAGCTGATCCGGCAGGCCCATGAACGGGGCAAGGAGGTTCATGTCTGGACAGTGAACACAAGAGGGGCTGTCCGGCGGATGGAGCAGATGGGAGCAGACTGCATCATTACAGACATTCCACTTCTGGCCCGGGAGATTCTTTACGGGGAAGAAACGCTGGAGACGATCGCGGATGTGATGAATATTCTGCTCCATGAGCGGTGAGGCAAAAGCCGGCAAAGAAAGCCCTGCGCCGGAACACAGCGGGCAGGGCATCCTGCCGGATAGCGGCAGGATGCTGCGCAAAAGAGGGGCGCCGGGAACTTCCCGGAAGAGATGGACTTAACGCTCCTCCCGGGCTGACAGCGGATGGCTGCCGCCGGTATCGGAGGAGACAGAGAGGGTATAGAAATCTTCCGGATAATGCTCCTGGTCAAACATATGGTTATACTGGAACCTCCAGTACTGGTCCAGCAGACCGGTGTGGGGGTTTTCCTCATCAGAAGCGGCAATGGAATAGTACCGGCCGCTGCTGTCAATACATACGTTTGCTGTGATGACAGGAAGGGTTTCCCGCAGCCGGGACAGATACTGCTGGTACTGAGTCATAGGCAGCCCGGCGGTTTCTGTCAGCAGCGCGCCCAGGTAGTTAGCGCTCAGCCGGAGAGAGGACTGCTCCTCGATGTCATAGTTGGCCCAGATGACGAAAGGAACGATAAAACGGTTCTGGGATTCCTCCAGATCCCGCTCCTCCCTGGCAGTGCCGGTCAGGGAGGCGATGCACTCCGCCACATAATCGTTGGGCTGGTGGTCGCCGAACATGAGAATAATGGTTTTTTCATCCTCCTGGGAGAAATATTCGGTCAGCTCCCGGAACGCCTGGTCAGATTCACGGATCAGGGAGAGATAATTTTCTGTGCCTTCATGCCCTTTTAGCTCTGTGAGACGGACGCGGATGGGAAAATTGTCGAAAATCTCCGTATAGCCGCTGTGGTTTTGCATGGTAACGTTAAAAACAAACAGCTTTTCCCCTTCCTCCTTCTGTTCATACAGCTCTTCAATCTTCTGATAGGATGAACGGTCGCTGATGTATTTGCGGATGATCTGCGGGCTGGTGAAGGAATCCCGGAAGTAGGTCTCCTGGAACCCCAGAAGAGGATATACTTCATCCCGGTTCCAGCCGCCGGCCAGATAAGGGTGGATGGCAATGGTGCGGTAGTCCAGGGCAGACATGGAACTGGCCAGCGAGGGAAGCTCTTCAGATATATACTGCTGATAGGCCACGCTGCCGGAGGGCAGAAAGGCCAGACTGTCGCCGGTGAGAAACTCAAATTCTGTATTTGCGGTATTGCCGCCTACCACGGAGACATAAACCTGGCCGGAAACCGTGTTTTCCCCGCCGTCCATCAGGCTGTGGATGAATGGCATATAATCTTCGCTGGTTTCAAAATCATGAAGGACGGACAGGTCAGAAAAGGCTTCATTCATAATGACGATAATATTTGGCCGGTCATCTTCTGCTTCTGTCTGAATGCCGGGGGCGGTCTGTCCGGAGCTGGCAGTATCTGTCCCGGAGGATATGCCAAGCTCCTTCTGGCGCCGGGCCTCATCGGCCACCAGCTCCGGGGAGTAGCCGTCCGGCTCGGAGATATCCAGATATTTGGTATTCTGCAGGAAACTGACTGCAAAGCCGTTATCCCGGTATGTGGCCCACTGGGTAAACAGGTTGCTGAAGGTCAGCACCCGGTCTGTGACCGCGGTGGTACACATGGCGGTCTTCATGGCGAAGAGAAGGCAGACAGAAAGAAGGGCAGCGCAGATCCTCTTTTTGGGAGCGGGGGCCTTCATACTGGTTTTTTCCGCCAGAACACACAGATAAAGGAAGAGAAGGATGGAAAATACCATGGCTGCCGGAACGGCGTATTCATAATTGTCGGTCACGCTCAAAGCCGTGGAAAAGGATTTCAGATCCCAGGGAAGAATGGGATTGTCCCGGAACTCCAGGGTATAGTGGTTGGCGATGCCGATCATCGCTGTCAGAATGCTGCCGGTGATGACGGCCCGCTTCACAGTGCCCAGCAGGAAAAACAGCAGGGCAAAGAAGCCCCAGAAAATCAGCAGATTCATCAGCTGAGGCAGGGGAGCCATCAGCAGCGGGTTATGGGTGAAGCTTTCCAGGCCGTAAAAGGCGGCTGCGGCAGCTGCAAACAGAAAGAATCCCTGAACCTTCCTGCCGGGCCGCAGATCCAGGCAGATCAGAAGCCCGGCTCCCGCAGCGAGGATGGTTTGTATGAGAAAAGCAGGCAGACAGAGGCCGTCTGAATATACGGACCATACCGCCGCAGCTTCAGCAGCCGCCGCCGTCAGGACGGCGGCCCCGATTCGTTTCTTGGATTTATGTAGTATCATATGATATCCTCCAATGTAAAATCATTGACTGGCCAATTTGTACATGTCTTATTCTACATAAAGTCTAAGTAAAATGCACGTTAAATTTTTGTGAACAAGAAAAAGACTTTTGTTTTGCCCGCCTTTGTGGTAAGATACTCCATGTGCTGCAAAGCAGCAGAAGAAACGAATCAGATGAGGCCAGGCTCACAGGCGAGTCTGACGCAGCAGAAAAAATCTGAAGGAGTATGATGATGAAAAAGAGAATGTTATTGCTGACAGTGCTTTTGTGTCTGGCGGTATCCCTGGCCGGATGCAGTTCAGAAGAAGGACAGGAGACAACGGCGGCCCAGACTGCCGCAGCGGAGGAGGACGCCGCTTCCGGACAGACAGAAGGGACAGAGGAGGCAGAAGAAACAGAGGGCGCGCAAGAGGAGACCCGTCCCCAGGTGGTGAAAGAAGCGTATGACCCGCTCCAGTATGTAGAACTGGGCGAATATAAGGGAATCCAGGTATCCAGCGGGGATATTGACGTAGATGAGGCTGAGCTGGAGGATACGCTGAACGCCCAGCTGGCCCAGTATTCCTATACCCAGGAAGTGACAGACCGCCCGGTACAGGAGGGGGATACGGTAAATATCGATTACGTTGGCACCCTGAACGGGGAAGCTTTTGACGGCGGCACCGCCGAGGGAGACAGCCTGACCATCGGCTCCGGAAGGTTTATCGATGGCTTTGAGGACGGCCTGGTGGGCGTGTCCGCAGGAGAAACGGTTGACCTGGATCTGACATTTCCAGAGGAGTACACCAATTCTGATCTGGCAGGCCAGGCGGTGGTATTTGAAGTAACGGTAAACAGCATTACAGAGACGGTGGTGCCGGAGCTGACAGATGAATTTGCCCAGGAGCACAGTGCCTATGCCACAGCGGAAGAATTTCGGGAGGGGCTGCGCTCGGTACTGCGGGATCAGAATAAGCGGGCGGCTGTGATGGATACGCTGATGGCCCAGGCCCAGTTTCAGCCTATGCCGGAGAATCTGATCGACTACTATGAGGATCAGATGATTCAGCAGATGGAGTATCAGGCGGCCATGTATGGCCTGGATTACGAGACCTATCTGACAGCCTGCGGGCTGACAGAGGAAACATTTCTGGAGATGGCGGCGGAAACTGTGGAGAACAGCGCCCGTCAGGATGTCCTGCTGAATGCGGTGATCGCTTCCGAACAGCTGGAGCTGACTGATGAAGAGTTTCAGGACAGCGTCCAGGAGCTGGCAGACGGCTATGGGCTGTCAGCGGAGGATCTGATCAGCGTGCTGGGGGAAGATACGCTCCGGGAAGACCTGCTGTGGAACAAGGCGGTTGATTTTGTGACAGAGCAGGCGGTAGAGACAGAGAACTGATCCGGCCTGTTTTCAGGAGCCGGAAAACAAAAGCAGATCATGAAGCCAGAGGCGAAGCGGGCAGGCGGCCCGTTCTCCGGGCAAAGGCAGCCGCTGTGCGTCTGTCTTTGCCCGGAGAGCGGATTGTCTGCCCGCTGTCTGTATTTTGGATTTCCGGCCCTTTCGGATGCCCGGCTGACCATATGGAAACAGCCCCGATTTCTGCCGAACGGCCTGAAAAGCCAGGTTATGTAAAATTTTATCTTACGGTATTGGACAGGATTCATAAAAAAACTGTTGATCCCCGGAAAATGATGTCAGGGGCAATGTAAAAAATAGATAAAAAAAGTGAAAAATAGGGAGAGGTTTTGTTCACAATATAAGAAAAGTATGCTATAATAAGAAAGAAATTTAAGTGTACAGCAAGAGGTGATAGCGTGATAAAAAAAGAAATGATTGCCATGCTCTTAGCAGGCGGGCAGGGAAGCCGCCTGGGCGTACTGACTGCAAAGGTCGCAAAGCCGGCTGTAGCATTCGGCGGCAAATATCGCATTATTGACTTCCCTTTAAGCAACTGTATCAATTCAGGTATTGATACGGTGGGTGTACTGACACAGTATCAGCCACTGCGCCTGAATACCCACATCGGTATCGGGATTCCGTGGGATCTGGACCGGAACGTGGGAGGTGTAACCGTCCTTCCTCCTTACGAAAAATCCACCAACAGCGAGTGGTATACCGGCACTGCAAACGCCATCTATCAGAACATTAATTATATCGACGTATATAATCCGGATTATGTTCTGATCCTGTCCGGCGACCACATCTATAAGATGGACTATGAGGTCATGCTGGAATTCCATAAAGCAAATAACGCGGATCTGACTATTGCGGCGATGCCGGTTCCCATCGAGGAGGCCAGCCGTTTTGGAATCGTTATCACCGATGAGAACAGCAGAATCACAGAGTTTGAGGAGAAGCCGGCCAATCCTAGAAGCAACCTGGCATCGATGGGTATTTATATCTTCAGCTGGCCTGTGCTGAAAGAAGCTCTGATGAAGCTGTCCGAGCAGCCGGGATGTGACTTCGGAAAGCACATTATCCCTTACTGCCACGCGAAAAACGACAGGATTTTCGCTTATGAGTACAACGGCTACTGGAAGGATGTAGGAACCCTGGGCTCCTACTGGGAAGCGAATATGGAGCTGATCGACATTATCCCCGTATTCAACCTGTATGAGGAATAGCGGAGGATTTATACAAAATGCGATACCCTTCCGCCCCAGTATCTGGCTGACTGCTCCAGGGTGGAGCGGTGCATTATCGGAGAAGGCGCCGATATTTACGGTGAAGTGTACAACTCTGTCATCGGCCCCAATGTAACCATTGAGCGGGGCGCTGTGGTCCGTGATTCCATTGTGATGCAGGGCAGCGTCATCCATGCCGGCGCTACTTTGAACAAGGCGATTATCGCTGAGGATGTGACGATCGGAGAGCGGGCCGAGCTGGGCGTGGGAGAGTTTGCCCCCAGCAAGCTGGATCCGAAAGTATACGCCTTTGACCTGGTGACAGTTGGAGAAAATTCCGTGATTCCGCCGGACGTTAAAATAGGAAAGAATACGGCGATATCCGGCGTGACAGCCGCAGAGGACTACCCTGGCGGCAGGCTGGAGAGCGGAGATTACATTATAAAGGCAGGTGGTTCACGATGAAGGCAGTAGGAATTATCTTGGCAGGCGGAAACAGCAAAAGGATGAAAGAATTGTCCATGAAGCGGGCCATAGCCGCCATGCCGATCGCGGGCAGCTACAGAAGCATTGATTTTGCTTTAAGCAATATGACCAATTCCCATATTAAAAAGGTAGGGGTATTTACACAGTATAATTCCCGTTCTCTGAACGAACATCTAAATTCTTCCAAATGGTGGGACTTCGGACGGAAGCAGGGAGGGCTGTTTGTGTTTACGCCTATGATTACGGCAGAAAACAGCGACTGGTACAGAGGAACGGCAGATTCCATTTACCAGAACCTGAATTTCCTGAAAAGCAGCCATGAGCCTTATGTCATTATCGCTTCCGGCGACGGCGTGTACAAGCTGGATTACTCCAAGGTGCTGGAGTATCATGTGGCGAAGAAGGCGGACATTACCGTGGTATGCAAGGAGATGCCGGCAGGTACGGACGTGACCCGCTTCGGCCTGGTGCATACGGACATCGACGGCCGGATTACCGAGTTTGAGGAGAAGCCGATGGTGGCGACTTCCAGCCTGGTATCCTGCGGCGTTTATATTGTGCGCCGCCGCCAGCTCATTGAAATGATTGAAAAATGTGCGGAGGATGACCGCTATGATTTTGTAACGGATATCCTGATCCGCTATAAGAATGTAAAACGGATTTACGCTTATAAGATGGACGGCTACTGGAGCAATATTTCTTCTGTAGATTCCTATTATAAAACGAATATGGATTTTCTGGATAAAGAGATCCGCGATTACTTCTTCCGTACATATCCGGAAGTGTATTCCAAGGTAGACGACAATCCGCCGGCGAAATATAATCCTGGCGCTTCTGTCCGCAACAGCCTGGTATCCAGCGGATGTATTATCAATGGTGAGATTGAAAATTCCATATTATTTAAGAAGGTTTATGTAGGCAACAACTGTGTCATCAAAAATTCCATTGTGCTCAACGATGTATATATCGGGGACAATACAAGAATTGAAAACTGCATTGTAGAAAGCAGAGACACGATCAAAGCCAACATGACCTACATTGGCGATCCGGATAATATTAAAATCGTCCTGGAGCAGAACGACAGATTTGTAATGTAAACCTGTATGCGCCCGGCAGCTGGCGTACTACCAAAGGTGAAAATCTGGCGGGCGCATGGGGCATCCCTGAATGAACGCCGCCTGTTCGGCGGCGGACTTTCAGACGAAACATCAGATGGCATCACAGATCTGATAATTTGTTATTAAAATATTAGGGGAACGGACAGGCCGGTTCTGTCTGTCCCCTGCAGGGAGGGAGTTTATGCAGATTACAGATGTACGGGTGCGCAAGGTCACAAAAGAAGGCAAAATGAAAGCTATTGTGTCAATTACGCTGGACAATGAATTTGTAGTACATGATATTAAGGTGATTGAAGGAGAAAAAGGACTGTTTATTGCTATGCCCAGCAGAAAAGCTACGGACGGCGAGTACAGAGATATCGCCCATCCGATCAATTCCGGCACCAGAGATATGATCCAGAGCGTCGTGCTGGAAAAATACGAATACGCGCTGGCAGAATCTGCAGAATAAGGCTGAAATCAGAAAAATGAAAAGGAAAAAGAATCCTGCTTTGCAGGATTCTTTTTTACAGAAGCTTCATTTTCTGCCAAATGAAACCTGTATCTTTATAAAATCTTTACTCTATCTTTACTCATTTGGTGTTATAATACGAAGATAATGGATACGCATGGATTCCGAGTATGTGACGGCGGCGAAAGCCGGCCTGAATCCTGCGCCAGGCCCGCAGGCGGCCTGGATAAGAATGAGGTGTGGAATACCGCATGAAAGAAGGAAAGGAATGAGATGGAAAAATTTTTGAAACGGCAGTCTCCGGGCAGAATTATCGCTCTGGGATTTGCTCTGGTCATCTTTATCGGTTCTGTGCTGCTGATTATGCCCTTCAGCGTGCAGGATGGCGTGGAGGTTCGGTATATTGATACCCTTTATACCTCTACCAGCGCGGTTTGCGTGACTGGCCTGATCGCGATCGACGCGGGCGATACCTTTACTCCGGTAGGACAGGCAATCCTGGCGATGCTGATCCAGGTAGGCGGCCTGGGCGTAACCTCTGTAGGCGCCGGTATTATTCTGGCTATGGGCAAGAGGCTGAACCTGAAGAGCAGGGTGCTGGTCCGGGAAGCTATGAACCTGGATTCCGGCAAGGGAATCGTCAATTTTGTCAAGGCTATTTTTATTACGACCCTGATTTTTGAATTGTCAGGGGCGGCGCTGAGCTTTATTGTCTTTGTGCAGGACTATCCTCCGCTGAAGGCGGCAGGGATCAGCCTGTTTCACTCTATCGCGGCCTTTAACAACTCGGGCTTCGATATCCTGGGCAATTACCAGAATCTGATCCCTTACCGGGACAATGTGCTGCTGAATGTCGTGACCTGCGGATTGATTATTTTCGGCGGTATCGGCTTCCTGGTGATCCGGGAGCTGTGGACAAAAAAATGCAACTGGAAAAAACTGTCCATGCATGCGAAGGTGGTCATCTCTGTCAGCGCGGTGCTGATTGTGACGGGCGGCGTACTGGTTAAGATGACGGAGGACGTAACCTGGATGGGAGCGTTTTTCCACAGCGTATCGGCCAGAACAGCCGGGTTCTCTACATATAATCTGGGAGAATTTTCTGCTTCCGGCCTGCTGGTACTGACGGTACTGATGTTTATCGGCGCTTCACCGGGATCTACAGGCGGCGGTATCAAAACCAGCACATTCTTTGCTTTGATCCACGGCATCAAAACTGCGGCGACCAACAAGAGCGGGAAGGCGTTCCATTATGCCATCCCGAAGGACGCTTTCCAGAAAGCGGCGGTAATCGCTTTGCTGGCGGCAACGGTGGTGCTGACCGGCACCTATCTGCTGACCGTGTTTGAGCCGGGCATCCGTCTGATCGATGCGCTGTTCGAGATCACCAGCGCCTTTGGTACTGTAGGCCTGTCTACAGGTATTACCCGGTATCTGACTGACGCGAGCAAGATTGTGTCCATTCTGATTATGTATATTGGCCGGTTAGGCCCGCTGACAGTGGCTTCCCTCTGGTATTTTAATACGAAGAGTGAAAAGGTCAGCTATCCGGAAGGCAATATCGCGATCGGCTGACGCGGGACAGTGGCTGTTTAGACAAAGAAGGACAGCCTGGCTGATCGGCGGCCTGTTAAGGATACACAGAAATTTAAGTTTAAGACAGGAAGCGGATGGGGAATATCCGCTGGAACAGAGTGAGTGAAAAAGGAGAACAGGATGTCTAGAAAGAAAACAGAAAAGTTATCATATGGAATCGTAGGGCTGGGACGCTTCGGCTATGCGCTGGCAGACCGGCTGGCACAGTCAGACGCAGAGCTGCTGGTGATCGATAAGGATGAGGAAAAGATCCAGGAGATGAGAGAAATCACAGAAAACGCATATGTGGTAAAAAGCCTGGATAAAAAGACGCTGATGGAAACCGGAATCCAGAATTGTGATATCGCGGTGGTATGCATCGGCGAGCATATGGATTCCTCTGTCCTGACTACCCTGAATCTGGTCAGCATGGGCGTGCCCAAGGTAATCGCGAAGGCAACCAGCGCGGAACACGGTATTATTCTGGAAAAGCTGGGGGCAGAGGTGGTATACCCCGAGCGTGATATGGCGATCCGTCTGGCGAACCGTCTGGAAAATTCCGGCGTGCTGGATTTCATGCAGTTAAGCGAGCAGATCAATATTTCCAAGCTGATGATTCCCTCGAAGATTGTAGGCAGAACGATCTCTGATATTGATATCCGTTCCCGTCTCGGGCTGAATATTATCGCCATCGAAAATGGGGATCAGGTAATCGAGAATGTAAGCCCGGATTATCAGTTCCGGGAAAAAGATATCCTGATTGTCAGCGGCAGCCGGGCAGGACTGCAGAAGCTGACAGAGTGGCAGGAGAATCACTGATTCTTTTTCGTTCAGGGATTTCGCCCATCCGGACGGAAAAGGAGCCGCCGGGGAAAAGGGCGCGCAAACGGGCTACCGGCTCCTGTGAGCTAATCCCCAAGACGCACTAAGCTCATCGGCAGCGGCCTCTTCGCTAAGTGCTTTCTAAGGGCTGGATCTCACATCCGCCTCAAAACAGCCCTGAATTGTTTGCGCACCCTTTTCCCCGGCAGCTCCTTTTCCTGTTGGCCGGCTGTGCGAAAGAACGAAAACGCCGGTGTGTTTTAAGCGGGAGAAGTATTCGTCCCTGATGTGTCCAACATCCAGCTCCCCCGAAGGGCACAGGGGAAAAGAGACAGCCGCATGTGGAAGGCTGGATGGAAGTACTTGCAAAAACCTCAGAGCAATTTGCGGACATCATCAGGCGCACAACGCCTGATGATGAAGGGCTATCGAGACGAAAACATCAGGTTTTCGCCGAGAGTAGCACTGGTTCCGCGAATTGCTCTGAGGTTTTTGTTAGTACTTCCCCAGCCTGGGAACAATGCGGCTGTCTCTTTTCCCCTGTGCCCTTCGGGGGAGCGTCCGGGCTGCATCAGCGCCAGTGGCGCACAGAATCTTATCCCCTTTACAATACCTGGCGGAGCTGATAAAATGTAAGAATGCCCGGGAAACCGGTCTGTTTTGCCGGATCGGGAGAGGATGGGCGGGGAAATGTGAAATGCTGGAGAACCGGCGCTGCCGGATGGAGGATAATATGATTATTATTGTAGGATTGGGAAATCCTGATTTGCAATACAGGGATACCCGGCATAACGCCGGGTTCCGGATGATTGATATACTGGCGGAGCAGAACCGCATCGATGTGTCAGCGAGAAAGCATAAAGCGCTGATCGGAAAGGGGATGATCGGCGCAGAGAAGGTGATCCTGGCGAAGCCCCAGACTTATATGAATCTCAGCGGAGAGAGCGTGCGGGAGCTGGTGGATTATTATAAGATCGCGCCGGAGGAGCTGATTGTAGCCTATGACGATATCAGCCTGCCGCCCGGCCAGCTGCGGATCCGGGAAAAAGGAAGCGCCGGCGGCCACAATGGGATAAAAAACATTATCGCCTGTCTGGGAACGGATGTATTTCCCCGGATCAAGATCGGTATCGGGGAAAAACCGCCCAGGATGGATCTGGCAGATTATGTGCTGGGACATTTTTCCCCCGAGGAGCGTCCCATTATGGAGGAAAGCTTTCAGCGGGCCGCCAGGGCCGCCGAAATGATGGTTTCCGATGGGGCGGAGGCGGCGATGAATCTTTTTAACCGTAAAACAGCGCTTTGACAGACAGGGAGGCGGAAGGTGAGCGGGATTTGGAATCAGTATCTGGAAGAGTTGTCAGAATATGAGGAAGGGAAAAAATGCCTGGAGAAGAAAAATGCTTCGGCGGCGTTTGGCGGCTGTGTGGATGCGGCGAAGGCACATCTGATTGACGGCCTGACCCAGTCCTTTCCCTGGAAGCTGGTGATTACATACAGTGACGCCAGGGCAAAGGAGCTGTATCAGGATCTGAGCTTTTTCCAAAATGACGTCTGGCTGTATCCGGCGAAGGATCTGCTGTTTTTTCAGGCTGACCTTCAGGGCAATCTGCTGACCCGGCAGCGGATCTCTGTGTGGGACCGGCTCCTCCGCGGAGAGGGCGGAACGGTAGTGACCACGATGGACGGCTGTATGGATATGCTGCCGCCGCTGGAGCTGTGGTCGGGCCGGTCAGCGCGGGCGCGGTGCGGCGATGTGATCGATCTGGAGGAGTGGAAGAGGGCGCTGGCCGGTATGGGTTATGAGCGGATGGGCCAGGTGGAGATGCCGGGGCAGTTTTCTGTCCGGGGCGGCATCCTGGATATTTATCCGCTGAATCTGCCGGAGCCGGTGCGGATTGAGCTGTGGGGCGATGAGATTGATTCCATCCGAACCTTTGACCCGGAGAGCCAGCGCTCCATGGAAAACCTGGAAGAGCTGCTGATTTATCCTGCGGGAGAGGTGATGCCGGAGAACAGCCAGATCAAAAAAGGGCTGGAGCGGATGGAAAAGGACGCCGGAAAAATGGTGAAAGCCTTCCGGGAGGAGGGGAAAACGGAGGAAGCCGCCCGGCTGAGAGAACTGCTGGAAGAGATAAAAGAAGAGGTGGAGGAAGGGATACTGGGCGGGAGCCTGGATCGGTTTATCCGCTATTTTTATGACCAGACCAGATCCTTCATGGATTATTTTCCGCCGGATACCTGCCTCATACTGGATGAGCCTGCCCGGCTGGAGGAAAAGGCCAGGGTGGTGAAAAAGGAATTTCTGGAGAGTATGTCCCACCGCCTGGAGAAAGGGTATCTTCTGCCGGCGCAGGCAGAGGTTCTGTGGAATGAAAAAACCCTGTTCGAGAAGATGGGCGCGCTGCGGCATATCCAGCTGTCCGGGCTGGATTCCAAAACCGCCCTGCTGACAGTGGAGAACCGCTTTAATCTGACAGTGCGCAGCGGCCCTTCTTATCAAAACCAGTTTGAGACGCTGGTTCGGGATCTGACCCGGTGGAAAAAGGAAAAATACAGGGTGATCCTGATCTCTCCTTCCCGGACCAGGGCCATGCGGCTGGCCCAGGATCTGGTTCGGGAGTACGATCTGGGCGCTTTTTACAATGAGGACGCCAGCGTGCCGGTGGAACCGGGCAGGATTCTGGTGACGCCCGGCCAGCTGACCAGAGGGTATGAATATCCTCTGATTAAATTTACCGTCATTACAGAGAGCGATATTTTTGGCAAGACAAGGGAGAAAAAACGGAAGAAGCATTCCTATGAGGGAAAGAAAATCCAGTATTTTTCTGACCTGTCGCCGGGAGATTATGTGATTCATGAGAGCCATGGCCTGGGTATTTACCGGGGCGTGGAGAAAATCGAGGTAGGCGGCGTTACCAAAGACTATCTGAAAATCGAATATGCAGAGAATGGCAATCTGTATATTCCGGTGACGCAGATGGATATCATCCAGAAATACGCTGATGCCGATGCAGACAAAAAGCCCCGGCTGAACCGGCTGGGAGGCCGGGAATGGGGTCAGACCAAGACCAGGGTAAAGTCGGCGGTGAAGGAAATCGCCAGGGAGCTGGTGGAGCTGTACGCTGCCAGGCAGCGGCAGCCGGGCTTTGCCTTCAGCGAGGATACTGTCTGGCAGAAAGAATTTGAGGAAATGTTTCCCTATGAGGAAACCCAGGATCAGCTGGAGGCGATTGAGGCGACAAAAAAAGATATGGAAAGCCCGAAAATCATGGACCGGCTGATCTGCGGCGACGTAGGCTTCGGGAAGACGGAGATTGCCATCCGGGCCGCTTTCAAAGCAGTCCAGGACGGAAAGCAGGTGGCCTATCTGGTGCCAACCACCATCCTGGCCCAGCAGCATTATAATACTTTTGTGCAGAGAATGAAGGAATATCCGGTGAAAGTAGAGCTGCTGAGCCGGTTCCGCACTCCTGCCCAGCAGAAGGCGGCGCTCAGCGGCCTGCGGAAGGGAACGGTGGATGTGGTGATCGGCACCCACCGGCTGCTCTCTAAGGATGTGACGTTTAAAGATCTGGGACTGCTGATTATAGACGAGGAGCAGCGGTTCGGCGTTACCCATAAGGAAAAAATCAAAATGCTGAAGGAAAATGTGGATGTGCTGACGCTGACCGCTACGCCCATTCCCAGAACCCTTCATATGAGCATGATCGGAATCCGGGATATGAGCGTGCTGGAGGAACCCCCTCTGGATCGGGTGCCGATACAGACCTATGTGATGGAATATGATGAGGAGATGGTGCGGGAGGCCATAAACCGGGAATTAGGCCGGGGAGGACAGGTGTATTATGTTTACAACCGGGTGAAAGACATCGATGAGATGGCCGGAAAGATCGCGGCCCTGGCGCCGGACGCATCAGTGGCTTTTATTCACGGACAGATGGGAGAGCGCCAGATCGAGCGGATTATGCTGGATTTTATTAACGGCGTCATCGATGTGCTGGTGACGACCACCATTATCGAGACGGGGCTGGATATTTCCAATGTGAATACCATTATCATCCATGATTCTGACCGGTATGGGCTGTCGCAGCTGTATCAGCTGCGGGGACGGGTAGGCCGCTCCAACAGGACTGCCTATGCTTTTTTGATGTACAGGCGGAATAAGCTGCTGCGGGAGGTGGCGGAAAAACGTCTCCAGGCAATCCGGGACTTTACGGAGCTGGGTTCCGGCATCCGGATCGCTATGCGGGATCTGGAGATCCGGGGCGCGGGCAATATCCTGGGCGCCCAGCAGCATGGCCATATGGAGGCAGTGGGCTACGATCTGTACTGTAAGATGCTGAATACGGCGGTAAAGGCGCTGAAGGGAGACGCGCCGGAGGAAACCTTTGACACATCCATAGATCTGGATGTTGACGCTTATATTCCTTCTTCCTATATTTCTAATGAAAGCCAGAAGCTGGAGATCTATAAGCGGATCAGCGCCGTAGAGAATGAAGAAGAATATATGGATATTCAGGATGAGCTGATTGACCGGTTCGGAGAGCTTCCTTCTCCCGCCCAGCATCTGCTGAAGGCGGCCCTGCTGAAGGCCCAGGCGCATGAGGCCTATGTGCTGGAGGTATCGGGAAACCGCCGGAAGCTGACCTTTTCCATGTATCAGAAGGCGCCGGTGTCAGCCGGGCGGATTCCGGAGCTGATCAGCCGGTATGAAGGCCGCCTCCGTTTTGCCAACGGGGAGACGCCCCAGTTTATCTATGAGGAAAAGCAGAAGAAAACCATGGATACAGAAACGATGCTGCTCACCGTGAAAGTTCTGTTAAATGAGATAAAGATGTTGCTAGAAAATTAGAATGGTACTATAATAGCAAAGACAGGCCTTTTGGCTTAGTGTGCTGATAGGAATGAGGAGGATACAATGAAAAAAGTAAGAGGAAAAGCGGCGGCTGTTCTGGCGGCCGGGCTGCTGTCCGTGTCCGTTCTGGCAGGCTGCTCCGCGGATGTATCAGAATATCCGTCGATGGTGGCTGCCACATACGGCGATACGGCGATTTATTTAGATGAGGCCAATCTGATGGCCCGTTATACCCAGTGGCTGAATGAGCTGTACTATATGAATTATTTCGGCGACAGTATGTGGAGCCAGGAATACAGCGGAAGAACCCTGGAGGCTTCTACCAAGGAAGATGTGATGGCGCAGATCCTGCAGACGGAAGTGCTGATCTCCCATGCCGATGAATACGGCGTTTCCCTGACGGATGGGGATATGGAGAAAGTGAACCAGGCCTGCAATGATTTCTTCGAGTCGGTAGGAGATCAGATGATCGAGATGTCCGGAGCGACAGACGAGCTGGTAAAGAAAGTGTATGAGAAGAACGCCCTGGCAAATAAGGTATGGCAGGCCGTTGTGGCGGACGTGGACACAGAAGTTTCTCTGGAGGAATCCCAGCAGGCGGGCATCCGCTATGTCCTGGTGCAGAATGATGATGAGGATTACGAGGATCCGGAAGGAACTGTAAAGGAAATCGTCAGCCGTGTGGAAAATGGCGAAGATATTGAGGCCGTGGCGGAAGAGATGGATCTGTATTGCGGCTCTAACCATTATTCCAGATATGGAGAGCCGGATGCGGGAGACGTAATCGGCGCTGCTGTGGCTGAAATGGAAGAAGGAGATGTTCAGGCTGTCCAGAATGAGGATGTGGGCTGGTATGCCGTATATCTGGAGGCAGATAATGATGAAGAGGCCACAGCCCAGGAGGTGGAAAGCATTATTGCCCAGAGAAGGGCAGAGCTTTTCAACGAGGTCTATGCCGGATGGGAGAAAGAGGAATTTACCGTAGACGAAGACGTTTGGGATGAGATCGAATTTGACGGAAATCCTGTCTATACTGTGCCGGAGACTACTGCGGCAGAAACCACTGAGGCAGAGACAGAAGCGGCAGAGACTGCTGAGGCAGAAACCGCTGAGACAGAAACTACAGGGGCAGAAACCACTGCGGCAGAGACTGCCGAGACAGAAGGGCAGACGGCAGAGCCCGATGCATCCGAAACAGAAACCGCAGCGGAGTAAAATGATATCTTGCATCCTGCAGCAGAGTCCGCCATATTTCCTGGCGGACTCTGTTTTGGGCAGAAAGCCGGATTTATTCCTGGGCATCCAGATATTGCTCTAATATTTCGTATATGGATTCCCGTCCCCGTTTTGTCTGAGCGGAAAAAGGGATCAGGATATCGTTTTCTTTCAGGCCCAGGCCGGTGCGGATCAGCTTCAGCTGCTTTTGAAGCTGGCTGCGGTTAATTTTATCTTCTTTTGTGGCGATGACCGCCGGCTGGAATCCGTTCTGCACGATCCACTGATACATGTCGATATCGTTGCCGGAAGGGGCGTGGCGAATGTCCACCAGCAAAAAGATACATTTCAGCTGCCGTGAAGTATGCAGATACCGTTCAATCATTTTTCCCCACTTGGCTTTTATTTCCTGCGATACCTTCGCGTAGCCGTATCCGGGCAAATCTACGAAATAAAAATGAGAATCGGCCAGCCTCCCTTCTTCTGTCTGCCTGCCGGCGGATGTGATATGGTAATAATTAATGGTCTGCGTTTTGCCTGGCTGGGCAGAGATGCGGGCATAGGACTTCCGGTTCATCAGCGCGTTAATCAGCGAGGATTTCCCTACATTTGATTTTCCGGCGAAGGCAAATTCGAAATACTGATTTTCAGGCAGGCGGCTGGTAACGCCGCATACCGTTTCCAGATTAACAGATTTAATAATCAATTTGTTTTCTCCATTCTTTTATTTTTTATGATCCGATTCATCCCGCATCAGTGTATTCATGACAAAGGAATAGATCTCCTGGCTATGGCTGGACCAGTTCAGGCACATGGCCTCCGCCTGGTTTTTTCCCGGCACAGAGAGATCCATGGAAATCAGGGATGATGTGCCCTCGCGGATCTCGCAGTGAACCGTATAATCCTGATTGGTGGATTTATAAAAATCAGCCACCAGGCTGACTTCGTCCCGCAGATGTACTTTATTTTCGTTCAGGAACTGCCGGATGTCTTCGATGATCGCATCGGAGATCTGATTTCCGAAAAATGCCAGGGTTTCTTCCCCTTCCCGGGTGATCTGGTAGCGGGAGCTGTTGCGCACTGATTCTTTTTTGATCAGCTTGGATTCCAGCAGCTCCGACAGAGCCTGCTGGAGTGTGAAATAAGTAGTATATTCTTTAGTAAGAAAGAAATCAGACATCTGTGAATTGGACAGCGGAAATTTGACCTGCTTCAGCATATGGAGAATCATAAGCTTATACAGGGTCAGCGGTTCGGAAAGCATATATTTCTGATCCCTCCCTTTGATACAGATCTGTTTATGATGTCATCATTTTATCAGCTAAAAGCTGTGAAATCAAGAGGAAGTTCAAGCGCAACTGTTCCGCCATGCAGGCAGCAGACCGCCTGCTTCCCAGTCTGTCCGCTGCTGCGCGGCTTCTGTCTGCGGCTGCTGTGGGTTTTGCGCATCTCAGAAAAAGAAAAGGCAGGCTGAGCTGCTGCGTTCAGAACACGCCGCGGGAAAAAAATTCTTCTCAACAGGAGAAAAATAGTGTATAATAAAAGAAATTTCTTACTCAAACGTTCTAAAATTCAAGATGTTCATCAAATTTTCCAAATATACGATCAGGACAAGCTGCCGGAAGGCAGTATGAAATTGTAATGAGTAATGTAATATAAATGGAGGACAGAAATGAGAGAAAAATTATTATCTCTGCCGCTGGCAGAACTGAGAGAAATTGCGCGCAGCAAGGGGATTAAAAACATTGCGGCGACGAGAAAGTCCGCGCTGGTGGATAAACTGGTGGCCCTGGCTGAGGAAGAGCAGGCCCAGAAAGGGGCGGAGGAGGCCGCGGCGGTGCCGGCGGAAATAAAGGAAACATCTTCTGCCAGGGAGGCTGGCAGGGAAAAACGGGAGAGCGCTGCCCGGGAGGGGCGGCCTGCCAGGAGAAATATACGAAGCGGCGAATCCCGGGAGAGGGAGCAGCACAGGAAAAAAGAGGCGGAGGACAGCCAGCGGGGGCGGGAAAGCAGTTCCGAGGGACTGGTTCGTCCGGCCAGTATGCGTTCGGAGGAGATGGCGGCTCTGGACAGCGGCGTGCCTGCCGAGGGCATTCTGGAGGTAATGCCGGAAGGCTTTGGTTTTATCCGGTGTGAAAATTATCTGCCGGGAGAGAACGATGTTTATGTATCCCCCTCCCAGATTCGCCGTTTTAATATGAAAACCGGCGATATTGTATACGGCTCCAAGCGGATTAAGACGGGGCAGGAAAAGTTTGCCGCCCTGCTTTATGTGAACAAAATCAACGACATGCCTGCAGACGATGCGGTAAACCGGCCTAATTTCGAGGATCTGACGCCGATTTTCCCCAACAGCCGCCTTCACCTGGAGACGCCGGGCGCCGGCGTGGCCATGAGGGTCGTAGACCTGCTCTCGCCGATTGGCAAAGGGCAGAGAGGCATGATCGTATCCCCGCCCAAAGCCGGAAAGACAACGCTGCTGAAGCAGGTTGCCCGCTCGATTGTCCGGAATCACCCGGATATGCATGTGATTATTCTGCTGATCGATGAGAGGCCGGAGGAAGTGACGGATATTAAGGAATCCATTGAGGGGCCGAGCGCGGAGGTGATTTATTCCACTTTTGACGAGCTGCCCGAGCATCACAAGCGGGTGTCGGAGATGGTGCTGGAGCGGGCGAAACGGCTGGTGGAACACGGGAAGGATGTGATTATCCTGCTGGACAGCATTACCCGTCTGGCCAGGGCCTATAACCTGACCGTGGCGCCCAGCGGACGTACGCTGTCCGGCGGCCTGGACCCGGCGGCCCTTCATATGCCGAAGAAATTTTTCGGCGCCGCCCGGAATATGCGGGAGGGGGGCAGCCTGACCATCCTGGCTACCGCCCTGGTAGATACCGGCAGCCGGCTGGACGATATGGTATATGAGGAATTTAAGGGAACGGGCAATATGGAGCTGGTTCTGGACCGCCGCCTGTCAGAACGCCGCATTTTCCCCGCTATCGATATTTTCAAATCCGGAACCAGAAGGGACGACCTTCTGCTGACAAAGGAGGAGCAGGAGGCGGTGGCCTCCGTCCGCAGGGCGACCAGCGGCGCAAAAGCCAATGATGCGGCAGAGAGTGTGCTGGATCTGTTTGCCCGCACGAAAACCAATAAGGATTTTATTGATATGGCGAAGAAAATCCGTTTTTAACTTGCAAAACATGGCGTCGTGTGCTATAATCAATAAGCTGTTTTGAAAGCTATTACCGGAAGGATGGTTGGAAACCATCCGAATGAATGTGAGAGGTGAATCAAATGAAAGAAGGAATCCATCCCAAGTATTATCAGGCAAAGGTTGTCTGCAACTGCGGAAATGAGTTTGTAACTGGTTCTACCAAGAGCGATATCCATGTGGAAATCTGCTCCAAATGCCATCCTTTCTATACAGGCCAGCAGAAGACTGCGGCGGCCCGCGGACGTATTGATAAGTTCAATCGTAAGTATGGCGTAAAATAATCTGAATGATGCTGCAAAAGTGGGTTGAGGTTTGGTTCAAAGAAAACCTCAACCTATTTTTGGATTATGAGGGTTTGCGTGACAGGCCGCAAAGGCCGGAATCAGAATGGAGGCGTACATGAAATCTTCAGGAATCGGGGGGCAGGCAGTATTAGAAGGCATTATGATGAAGAATGGGGATGCCTACGCGGTGGCAGTGCGCACCTCGCAGACGCAGGTTGCCCTGAGAGTCGATGAGTACCGGATGTTTTCCAGCACAAGGAAGTGGGCGCAGAAGCCGATCCTGCGGGGGATCTTCAATTTTGTGGATTCGATGGTGCTGGGCATCCAGACGCTGACCTATTCCGCCAATGTAATCGAGGAAGGCCCGATGGAGGAAGAACCCAGCGATGAAGAAATCTTGAAGCATGCGGGAGAGCCGGGGCCGACAGAGGAAGAAATCCGGGCCCAGAAGAAGAAGGAACGGATGGATAAAATGATGATGGGAGTGACGGTAGCGGTCTCCCTGGTGATGGCAGTGGGCATTTTCATGGTGCTGCCGGTCATCCTGGCCAGCTTTTTCCGGCGCTTTATCCAGTCGTCTGTTATGCTGGCTTTTCTGGAGGGCGTGGTCAGAATCGTGATTTTCCTGGGTTATGTCCTGCTGATTTCCAGGATGGAGGACATCCGGCGGGTATTTATGTACCATGGCGCGGAGCACAAATGTATTAACTGCATCGAGCATGGCATGGATCTGACGGTAGAAAATGTAATGAAAAGCTCCCGTCTCCATAAACGGTGCGGAACCAGCTTTCTGCTGATCGTTATGCTGATCAGCGTGGTATTTTTTATGATCGTCCGGGTGGAAAATCTCTGGCTGAGGATTCTGACCAGGATTCTCCTGGTGCCGCTGATCGCCGGCGTGTCCTATGAGTTTATCCGTCTGGCGGGCACACGGGATACCGGCTGGGTCAACGCCCTGAGCAAGCCGGGGCTCTGGCTGCAGAAGCTGACGACCCGGGAGCCGGATGAGACGATGGTGCAGGTGGCCATTATGGCAGTGGAAGCGGTGTTTGACTGGCGCAATTTTCTGGCGGAGAATTTCTGACCGGGAGTAAGGGCCGGTACATG
>CALWQE010000043.1 GCA_944383605.1 uncultured Lachnospiraceae bacterium | reverse complement strand
TCCGAGGGGAAAAGTGTCAATCTTCGGCTAGCCCGAAGCGCCCGCCGGACTTGCATGAAGCGAGTCCTTCTTTTATATGGGGGTGGGAATCCGCCATCCGAAAAAAATGCTCCGCAAGGATGCACAGGGATTCGGAGGGGAAGGATGTCAGCCATGGGCTGACCCGAATCCCGCGCAGGACTCGCATGTAGCGAGTCCTTATTTTATATGTGGGATGGAATCCGCCATCGGATAAAAATGCTCCGCAAGGATGCGCGGGGATTCGGTTCCGCCCGGACATATCCGGGCGGGGTGGAATATGATAAAGAAAAAGAAAGTTTACCTGTATGTACAGTAAATGTGACCGACATGGACTGACAGGGGCGGGGGTGAACGTGGCCATTTTGGATACGGGCATTGCCCCGCACCCTGATTTTGATAATCGGATCATCCTGTTCCGGGATTTTGTCAGAGGGAAAAACAGACCTTATGACGACAATGGACACGGTACCCATGTGGCGGGCATCATTGGCGGAAGCGGGCTGCTGTCCCGGGGCAGGTTCCAGGGCGTTGCTCCGGGATGCGGAATCGCTGCCCTGAAGGTGCTGGACCGCAGAGGAAACGGCAGCCTGAAATGGGTGCTGTCCGGTATCCGCTGGCTGCTGGAGCACCACCGGGAATATGGGATCCGGATCGTAAATATTTCTGTGGGAGCGATCCCGGGGGAATCCAGCCAGGGCTCGGTACTCCTATGGCATGTGGAGCAGCTATGGGAGGAAGGGCTGATCGTGATGGCGGCAGCAGGCAACAGAGGGCCGGGCAGAGGCTCTGTCACAACGCCGGGGATCAGCAGAAAGGTCATTACGGTGGGGTGCTATGATGATGTGAAGGCTGTAGAGGTGGCAGGCGCAGTGATGGCGGATTATTCCGGGCGGGGGCCGGTAGAGGAAACATGTGTGATGAAACCGGAGGTGGTCGCCTCCGGTTCCCATATTGTATCCTGTAATGTGATGAGCAGGCAGCATCCCAAGCCCTATACTGTCAAAAGCGGCACGTCAATGGCTACTCCTGTGGTGTCGGGCGCGATGGCCCTGCTGCTGGAGAAATATCCTCAGATGGCTAACTGGGAAGCAAAGCTGCGGCTTTCCGGCAGCTGCGATGATCTGGGCCTGCCCAAAAGCCATCAGGGCTGGGGAAGGCTGAACCTGGACCGGCTTTTGACCACGCCTTATTCCGCCAGCTCCGCCCAGAGCTCATAGAGCTGATCCAGGCGGGCGTGAAGCTCTTCCTTTTCCTGATTCAGCTGCATCAGGCGGGAGACATCTGTGTAAACATCCTCCTGGGTAAGCAGCTGGTCGATTTCCCGATCCCGTTCTTCCAGATCATTAATAGAAGCTTCTGTTTTTTTCAGGTCGTTCTGGCGCTTCCGCTCCCGGGCCTGCTTTTCCTTCGCCGCTTTCCAATCCTGGCGTGCGCTGCTTTCCCTGGGTTCAGGGGAAGCGGCCTCCAGGGCCGGCCCCAGGCAGGCGGCAGTCAGCTCTTCCTTTTTCTCCAGATAATAATCATAATTGCCGATATAATTAATCAGCTGGCCGCCGGTCAGTTCCAGAATCCGTGTGGCTGTCTGGTTGATAAAATACCGGTCGTGGGAGACGAAAAGGACGGTGCCGGAATAGTGATTCAGCGCCTGCTCCAGTATTTCCTTGGATACAATATCCAGATGGTTGGTGGGCTCGTCCAGGATCAGGAAATTTGCTTCGGAGAGCATCAGCTTCGCCAGAGAAAGACGGCCCCGCTCCCCGCCGCTGAGATCCTTCACCCTTTTGAACACGTCGTCTCCGGTGAAGAGGAAGGCGGCCAGAATATTCCGTACCGCAGTATTGTTCATCTCAGGATAGGTGTCCTGCAGCTCGTCAAAAAGTGTTTTATCCATATGGAGCACCTGATGCTCCTGGTCATAATAGCCGATCTGAACCTGGGAGCCCAGGGTGATGGAACCGTGGTCGGGGGCGAGCAGGCCGTTAATCAGCTTCAGGATCGTAGTTTTCCCGGTGCCGTTATCCCCGATCACCGCCACCCGTTCGCCCCGGCGGATCTGGAAATTCAGATCCTGGAAGAGGACTTTCTCGCCGAAGCCTTTGGCCAGGCTGGAGACGGTCAATACATCGTTGCCGCTGACGGTGCGGGGTGAAAGCTCTATTCGCATTTCTGACAGCGCTTCGGTGGGCTTCTCCAGCACCTCGATCTTTTCCAGCATTTTTTCCCGGCTTTCCGCCCGCTTGATGGATTTTTCCCGGTTAAAGGATTTCAGCTTGGCGATCACCTCTTCCTGACGGCGGATTTCCTGCTGCTGGTTCAGCCAGGCTTTCATCTGGATCTCCCGCATCTGCGCCTTTTTCTGAGAATAGTCTGTGTAATTTCCGGAAAATACAGTAACCTGGCCCTGGTCGATTTCAATCACCTTTGTGACGATCCGGTTCAGGAAATACCGGTCGTGGGCCACGATAACCACGCTGCCGGGGTAATTCATCAGAAAGGTTTCCAGCCAGGTAATAGAGTTCAGATCCAGATGGTTGGTGGGTTCGTCCAGGAGGATGATATCCGGCTTGGACAGGAGCAGCTTTCCCAGAGAAACGCGGGTCTTCTGTCCGCCGGAAAGGGAAGAAATCTGTTTGGAAAATTCCGCTTCCGTAAAGCCCAGTCCTTTCAGGACGCCGGTGATTTCACTCTGGCAGGCGTAGCCGTTTTTCTGTTCAAATTCCTGGCTGGATTTGGTATAAGCGTCCATCAGGGCGGGCAGCTCCGCTTCGCCGGCCTGTTTCATCTCAAGCTCCAGCCGGCGGATCCGCTGCTCTAACTGGAATATGTCTTTTTTTACTTCCATCAGCGCTTCATAAATCGTATGCTCTCCCAGCACATCCTGGTACTGGGCCAGATAGCCGATGGTCTTTCCCTTCGCCAGAATCACTTCCCCGGAATCGCAGGGCTCCAGTCCCATAATGATTTTCAGCAGGGTAGTTTTCCCTGCGCCGTTAATGCCGACAATGGCGGCTTTTTCCCTTTCTTCGATATGGAAGGAGCCATCCCGGATGATTTGTTCGCTTCCGAATGATTTATTAATATGGCTGCATGCTAAAATCATAGTTGTAATATCCTTCTACTGTTTTTTCATCAGTTCCCGGCGCTGCTCCGGCTCTTGACCGGCAGGCCGTCCCCCTTAGTATAAACAAAAAAAACCGGCCTGGCAAGTTCACAAACAGTATTTGACATAAAAAAAACAAAAAGGTATAATATCTGCAAAGCGATATTATACCTGCGCATGGGGCGGTTTCTGCGGCCCCGCAGAAAGCCGCTGCGCATCCTCCCGGAGGGAATATGTCCAAAGGACATCCGGAGGGAGTATGTCCAAAGGACATACTATAATATCTGCAAACGATATAAAAATGTGCATAAATATAAGAGGGTGAGCGGATGGAACAGAAGGGCATTTCAAGCGCTGTTATTAAGCGTCTTCCCAGGTATCACCGGTATCTGGATGAGCTGATGGAAGCAGGCGTGGAGCGGATTTCTTCCAATGAACTCAGCAGAAGGATGCATGTGACAGCATCTCAGATTCGCCAGGATCTGAATAATTTCGGCGGTTTTGGCCAGCAGGGCTATGGCTATAATGTGGAATACCTGTACAGGGAAATCAGTAAGATCCTGGGGCTGGACCGCATCCAAAATATGATTATTATCGGCGGGGGCAATATCGGCCAGGCGCTGGCAAAGTTCTCTAACTTTCAGAAGAGAGGATTTGTCACCATCGGTATTTTTGACAACGATCCCAATATTATTGGAAAGAAAATCAATGACGTGCCGGTTATGGATATCAGGGAGCTGGAGGCTTTTGTAAGCCGTCATGACGTCCGGATCGCAGTGCTGACGGTGCCGAAAAACGCTGCGGCGCAGATCGCGGAACGGGTAGCGGCCTGCGGCATCCGGGCGATTTGGAATTTCGCCCATATTGACCTGCATATCAGCGACCAGGTTGTGATAGAAAACGTACATTTATCAGACAGCCTGATGCAGCTGTCTTACCGGCTGTCCACGCTGACAGATGTGGATTCCTAAATGAAATCACGTTTGTTTGCCGCAGCGGCGGCTCCGCTGTCTTTATGGAGCAGAGGAGCCTTGTTCATAATATTTTCCATATAAAAGGCGGGAGGATAACGGGGCGGCCTGCCCTGTT
>CALWQE010000042.1 GCA_944383605.1 uncultured Lachnospiraceae bacterium | reverse complement strand
TAATCAAAGAATCTTTTGCAAAGAGAAATATATGAGAATACCGTCAGGAGGATGGAATGAGCGTTAAGAGAATTTATGTGGAGAAAAAAGCGCCTTATGCGGTAAAAGCTGCGGAGCTGAAGGAAGAAATCAGCAGCTATTTGGGGATTCGTACCGTGACAGGGGTGCGGGAACTGATCCGTTACGATGTGGAGAACCTGTCGGACGACATTTTTGAAAAGGCGGTAAAAACCATTTTTTCAGAGCCGCCGGTGGATGATGTGTATGAGAATACTTTTCCGGTATCTTACGGCGACACCGTATTTTCTGTGGAATATCTGCCCGGCCAGTTCGACCAGAGGGCGGACTCGGCGGAGCAGTGTGTAAAGCTGCTGAAGGAGGATGAAAATCCGGTGATCCGTTCCGCCACCACCTATGTCATCAGCGGCGCGCTGACGCAGGAGCAGGTAAAGGCCATCAAGGCCCACTGTATTAACCCGGTAGATTCCAGAGAGGCAACCAGAGGCGTGCCGGATACGCTGGTGACAGCCTTTGAGGAGCCGGCGGATGTGAAGATTTTTGACGGTTTTCAGACGATGGGGGAGACGGCGCTGCGGGAATTGTACGACTCCTTGAACCTGGCTATGACGTTCCAGGATTTCCTTCATATTCAGCGGTATTTTGCCGGCGAAGAGAAGCGGGATCCTTCCATGACGGAGATCCGGGTGCTGGATACCTACTGGTCAGATCATTGCCGCCATACGACCTTTAATACCGAGCTGAAAAATATTTCTTTTACGAAAGGGGCTTACAACGGGCCGATTGAAAGAACCTATCACAGATATCTGGAGGATCGCCGCCAGGTGCTGGGAGACAGGAAGGATAAATTCGTCTGCCTGATGGATCTGGCTCTGATGGCGATGAAGAAACTGAAAAAAGAAGGAAAGCTCCAGGATCAGGAAGAGTCAGATGAGATCAATGCCTGCAGTATTGTGGTGCCGGTAGAGATCGACGGTGAAACAGAGGAATGGCTGATTAATTTCAAAAACGAGACCCATAATCATCCCACTGAGATCGAACCCTTCGGCGGGGCCGCTACCTGCCTGGGCGGCGCCATCCGGGATCCTCTGTCCGGACGTACTTATGTCTATCAGGCGATGCGGATTACAGGCGCCGGCGATCCTACGGTTCCGGTTTCAGAGACACTGAAGGGAAAGCTGCCCCAGAAGAAGCTGGTGCGCAGCGCCGCCGGAGGCTACAGCTCTTACGGCAACCAGATCGGTCTGGCGACCGGCTATGTGAAAGAAATTTATCATCCCGACTATGTGGCGAAGCGGATGGAGATCGGCGCGGTGATGGGCGCCGCGCCCAGAAGAGCGGTGCGCCGCCTCACCTCTGACCCCGGCGATGTGATTATCCTGCTGGGCGGACGGACAGGCCGCGATGGCTGCGGCGGCGCTACAGGCTCCTCCAAGGTACATACGGAGGCGTCTATTGAAACCTGCGGCGCTGAGGTTCAGAAGGGCAATCCGCCTACAGAGCGGAAGATCCAGAGGCTGTTCCGGCGGGAGGAAGTCAGCTATCTGATTAAGAAGTGCAACGATTTCGGCGCCGGCGGCGTTTCCGTAGCGATCGGAGAGCTGGCGGACGGCCTGCTGATTCAGCTGGATAAGGTGCCGAAGAAATATGCCGGCCTGGACGGCACAGAGATCGCCATCTCCGAGTCCCAGGAACGTATGGCGGTTGTGGTTTCTCCTGATGACGTGGAAAAATTCCTGGCCTATGCGGGAGAGGAAAATCTGGAAGCGGTTCCGGTGGCTGTGGTGACAGAGGATCCCCGGCTGGTGATGAAGTGGAGAGGAAAGACCATTGTGGATATCAGCAGGGCTTTCCTGGATACCAACGGGGCCCATCAGGAGGCGGATGTAACGGTAGAGGTGCCCGGCACAGAGGGAAATCCGTTTATCAAGGAAGCTGTGGCAGATGTAAAGGAACAGTGGCTGAAGACGGCAGGGGACCTGAATGTCTGCTCCCAGAAGGGACTGGTGGAAATGTTTGACGGTTCCATCGGCGCAGGATCTGTTTATATGCCTTATGGCGGCAAGTATCAGATGACTGAGGTACAGACGATGGTAGCCAAGCTGCCTGTGCTGAAGGGCACTACTGATACGGTGACGATGATGAGCTACGGCTTTGATCCTTACCTGTCTTCCTGGAGCCCCTATCACGGCGCGGTATACGCGGTGGTATCCTCTGTGGCGAAGATCGTGGCTGCCGGCGGAGATTTCAGGAAGATCCGCTTTACCTTCCAGGAATATTTCAAGCGGATGACAGAGGACAGCAGACGGTGGGGAGCGCCATTCTCGGCTCTGCTGGGCGCTTATGACGCGCAGCTGGGCTTCGGCCTTCCCTCTATCGGCGGAAAGGACAGTATGTCAGGCTCCTTCAACGATATGGACGTGCCGCCGACCCTGGTATCCTTCGCAGTGGATGTGGCCAGCAGCAGGCATATCATTACGCCGGAGCTGAAACTGCCGGGCAACAAACTGGTGCTGTTTGTGATTAAAAAAGATCAGGATGACCTGCCGGATTATGCCAGCGCCATGGACATTTATGAAAAGATCCATCAGGATATCCTGGCGAGAAAGATTATTTCCGCTTATGAGCTGGAGCGCCATGGCCTGTGCGAGGCGCTGACGAAGATGGCGCTGGGCAACCGGCTGGGCGTGAAGCTGACTGACTCTGTAAAGCCGGAGGAGCTGTTTGGAGCCGGATGGGGCTGCATTGTTGCGGAGGTATATAAGGATGAAGTATATCAGCTGAGCGCACCGGGTATGATTATCGGCGAGATAACGGCGGAGCCGGAGATTACCTATCATGATATGGTTCTGCCTTTGGAAGAGCTGCAGGCGGCATGGACGGCTCCCCTGGAAAAGGTATTTCCCACCCGTTCCGGCGTAAAGCAGGAGAAGGTAGAAAAGCCGCTGTACAAAGCGGAAAATATCCATATCTGCACCCACAAGATCGGTATGCCCACCGTGTTTATTCCGGTATTCCCGGGAACGAACTGTGAGTATGACAACCAGAAGGCATTTGAGCGGGCGGGCGCTTCGGTGATGACGAAGGTATTCCGGAATCTGACGCCTTCTGATATCCGGGCTTCTGTAGAGATGTTTGCAGAGAATATTGACCAGTCTCAGATCGTGATGTTCCCCGGCGGCTTTTCTGCCGGCGATGAGCCGGAGGGCTCCGCGAAATTTTTCGCCACAGTTTTCCGGAACGAGCGGGTAAAGGAGGCGGTGGATCGCCTGCTTCACCAGCGGGACGGCCTGATGCTGGGCATCTGCAACGGCTTCCAGGCGCTGATTAAGCTGGGGCTGGTACCTTACGGCACCATTCAGGATCAGACGGAGGATTCTCCTACGCTGACCTACAATACCATCGGCCGTCATGTATCGAAGATGGTGTACACCAAGGTAATGACCAATAAATCTCCCTGGCTGATGAAGGCTCAGCTGGGAGGCATTTACTGCAATCCCGCTTCCCATGGGGAAGGGCGGTTTGTAGCCAGCGGCCAGTGGATTGAGCGGCTGTTTGCCAACGGCCAGGTAGCGACCCAGTATGTCAACCTGCAGGGAACAGCCACAATGGATGAGGAGTGGAATCCCAACGGCTCTTATTATGCCATCGAGGGAATTACCAGACCGGACGGCAGAATCCTGGGTAAAATGGCCCACAGCGAGCGCAGAGGCCCCTCAGTGGCGGTAAATATTTACGGGGAACAGAACATGAAGTTATTTGAATCCGGCGTAGAATATTTTAAATAATAAACAGACAGCCAGATGGCACAGCTGTCCCGCGGCAGGGACAGCTGTGCCCTTTCAGTTCAGGACCTGCGCGCAGGTTCTGCGCGGGATTCGGGCCAGCTTTGGCCGGCATTTTGCAGTTAATGTAAAATTTATGTGCTGTTATGTAAAATTCAGATAAAATATTTTGACTTTACGTTAAGACAGAGTTATATTTTTGGAAATACTGGGATTTTTTCATAAACTGTGATAGTATTTAGAATTAGTAGGAATCGGAGGATTTTTACCATGGATTATAAGGAAGCAAGGGCATATCTGAAAGAGGTAGAGGTATCTCAGGGCTGGGTCATGGGCCTGGATTCCATGCGGGAGCTGCTCAGACGCCTGGGCAATCCCCAGGATCGCCTGAAATTTGTCCATATTGCGGGAACAAACGGGAAAGGCTCTGTGCTGGCCTTCGTCAGCACGATCCTGCAGGAAGCTGGATACCGGGTGGGACGGTATATTTCTCCCCGCGTATTTGTCTATGAGGAGTTTATCCAGATTAATGGAGAGATGATTGCCAGGGATGAATTTTGCGCCTGCACAGAGCAGGTAAAGGAAGCCTGCGATGCCATGACGGCGGAAGGCTTTGCCCAGCCTACCCTCTTCGAGGTGGAGACAGCCATCGGGCTGCTTCATTTCCTGAGCCATCAGTGCGACATTGTGGCGCTGGAATGCGGCCTGGGCGGCAGGGATGACGCGACCAATGTGATTAC
>CALWQE010000041.1 GCA_944383605.1 uncultured Lachnospiraceae bacterium | reverse complement strand
TAGTATAACCATTTACCTGTCCGATGACAATACTGTCAGCTAAAACTCCCCCTTTAATTTCAGCTGCGTACTTCCCGGCCAGGTCTGACAGCTTCTCATTGCCGTCCAGATATACTGCGATATGGTCCGTTACCTCGAATCCGGCTTCTTTTCTCATGGTCTGAACCTTGCTCATAATTTCCCTGACAAAGCCTTCCTCAATCAGTTCCGGCGTCAGGTTGGTATCCATCACCACGGTCAGGTCTCTGTCCGTCTCAGAGATATAGCCGGGCATCTGGGCAGTGTCGATCAGCAGGTCGTCTCTGGTCAGAGCCACGTCCGTACCGCTGATATCCAGATGAAGTTCCCCGGTCTCATTCAGCCGGTCCATAGCCTCATTGCCGTTCAGCTGCGCCAGCGCCTTCTTAATATCATTCAGCAGACGGCCGTATTTGGGACCTACCGTCCGCATCTGAGGCTTGAAGCTGTAGGAAGTAAAGTCTCTCACGTCATCTGTAAACCGGAGCGCCTTCACATTCAGCTCCTCCCGGATAATATCCTGATAGAAATCCTCCAGGGCTTTCGGCGCCTTGACAAACATCTGGCCCACAGGCTGGCGGTTTTTGATGCTGGCAGTATTCCGGCATGCCCGGCCCATGACTACGATCTTCAGCACTTCATCCATGCTCTGCTCCAGGGCGGGATCGATCATTTCCTCATGCACTTTGGGGAAATCGCACAGATGGATGCTCTCCGGCGCGCTGCTGTCCAGCCTGCGCACCAGGTTCTGGTAAATCTGCTCTGTCATAAACGGAATCATGGGCGCTGCCGCCTTGGAGATCGTCACCAGGGCAGTATACAGGGTCATATAGGCGCTGACCTTATCCTGGGGCATTCCTTTCGCCCAGAACCGTTCCCTGCTCCGGCGCACATACCAGTTGCTCATGTCGTCTACAAATTCCTGCAGCGCCCGGGCAGCCTCCGGGATCCGGTAATGCTCCAGATTGCCGTCTACCGCCTTTACCGTGGAATTTAGCTTCGACAGCAGCCATTTATCCATTACCGTTAATTTATCATATTCCAGTTTATACTTTGTTGCGTCAAAATCATCAATATTTGCGTACAGCACAAAGAAAGCGTAGGTATTCCACAGGGTGCCCATGAATTTTCTCTGCCCCTCTACCACAGCGTCCCCGTGGAACCGCTTGGGCAGCCAGGGCGCGGAGCTGGTGTAGAAATACCACCGGATCGCGTCTGCGCCGTAGGTCTCCAGCGCATCGAAAGGATCTACCGCGTTTCCTTTGGACTTGGACATTTTCTGGCCGTCCTTGTCCTGTACATGGCCCATAACGATAACATTTTTATAAGGGGCCTGATTGAAAATCAAAGTTGAGATCGCCAGCAGGGAGTAGAACCAGCCTCTGGTCTGATCTACCGCCTCGGAAATAAAATCCGCCGGGAACTGGGATTGGAACAGCTCCTGGTTCTCAAAGGGATAATGATGCTGGGCAAAGGGCATGGCGCCGCTGTCATACCAGCAGTCGATCACCTCGGGAACCCGCTTCATCTCCCCGCCGCACTTGGGGCAGGTGATGGTAACTGCATCAATATAAGGACGGTGCAGCTCAATATCCTCCGGACAGTTTTTGGACATTTCTTTTAGTTCCGCGATGCTTCCCACAGAATGCATATGGCCGCAGCTGCACTCCCAGATGTTCAGCGGGGTGCCCCAGTAGCGGTTCCGGCTGATGCCCCAGTCCTGGACATTTTCCAGCCAGTCGCCGAACCGGCCCTTGCCGATGCTTTCCGGAATCCAGTTGATGGTGTTGTTGTTGCGGATCAGATCATCCTTCACCGCCGTCATCTTGATAAACCAGGATTCGCGGGCATAGTAGATCAGCGGTGTGTCGCAGCGCCAGCAGTGAGGATAGCTGTGCTCAAATTCCAGCACGCGGAACAGCAGCCCTGACTCTTTCAGCACCCGGATGATTTCCTTATCTGCATCCTTGCAGAACATGCCGTCCCAGGGCGTTCCGCCGGTCATCTCTCCCTTGCTGTCCACCATCTGAACCAGGGGCAGGTCATAGCAGCGTCCTACCTGAGAGTCGTCCTCGCCAAAGGCAGGGGCGATATGCACCACGCCGGTACCGTCTGTCAGCGTGACATAATCCGCGCAGGTCACATAAAAGGCTTTCTTTCCCTTTGTATCCGCATAGGGGAAGAGGGGTTCATATTCCTTATATTCCAGGTCGGTACCCACATAGGATTCCAGAACCGTGTAATCCCCCTCCAGCACCGTATCGCACAGCGCCTTCGCCAGGTAGTAGGTTGTCCCCTGGTTTTCCACCTTTACATATTCCTCTCTGGGATTGACGCAGAGCGCCACGTTGGAAGGCAGGGTCCAGGGGGTAGTAGTCCACGCCAGGATATAAGCGTCCTCACCCTTCGCCTTAAATTTCGCGATCACAGACTTTTCTTTTACATCCTTATAGCCCTGGGCTACCTCATGGCTGGACAGCGGGGTGCCGCACCGGGGACAGTAAGGCACGATCTTAAAGCCCTTGTACAGCAGCCCTTTTTCCCAGATCTGCTTCAGAGACCACCACTCTGACTCAATATAATCATTTTCATAGGTAACATAAGGGTGCTCCATATCCGCCCAGAAGCCTACGGTATCGGAAAACTGCTCCCACATTCCCTTATACTTCCAGACGCTTTCCTTACAGTGTTTAATAAAGGGCTCTACCCCATATTCCTCGATCTGTTCCTTTCCATCCAGGCCCAGCATCTTTTCCACTTCCAGCTCCACCGGCAGGCCATGGGTATCCCATCCGGCCTTCCGGGGCACCATATAGCCCTTCATCGCCCGGTAACGGGGAATCATATCCTTAATTACGCGGGTTTCCACATGGCCGATATGAGGCTTGCCGTTTGCCGTAGGCGGCCCGTCATAAAAAGTGTAGGTTTCTCCCTTTTTTCTTGAGTCGATACTTTTTTCGAAGATTTTGTTGTCCTTCCAGAATTTTTCCACCTGTTTTTCTCTGTCAACAAATTTCAGGTCTGTGGACACTTTGTCGTACAACATATCTGTTTTACCTCCATCTTTTTTGCATCATAACGTTTGGCAGGTTTAAAAAAGAATCCTGCTTTGCAGGATTCTCCGCCTGCGGCGGATCGCTTCAGCGATATATTCAATTCCGCCGCAGTGCGATCCTGCGGAGCATTTTTGTTTCATAGGGAACGCAGTTTCCTATGAAATAAAAAGCTCCGTCCTGGAAAGGACGAAGCAGTTACTTCGCTGATACCACCAACTCCAACAAGTCTGTTCCGGATAACGGCGGAAAGCCGGCAGGACTTATGCTGTCAGCCGGCGCACCGCGCCCGCCCGCTTTCTGGGTCCTGCGATTCAGGAGTGATCTTCAAACATTGCTGACTCGCGCCCGGCTCCCACCGCCCCGGACTCGCTGACGCTTTCGCAAAGTTCTACTCTCTCCGTCAAAATCTTTGCTCGCACAGGTAATTATATAGGGCAAACAGATTTCTGTCAAGGATATTGGGATTTTTCGGGGATTATTCCAATAATTGACACTCCCCGGCCTTTCATGGTATGCTGTATCTACGACTGTAAAGGAGGAGTTTTCTTATGGGTGAACGCTGGATTGTCTTTTATCGGACGCGCGTAAAAAAGAGCTGGAAGCTGGCCTTTTTCGCCACATTTGTGACCGGCCTTCTGGTTCATCTGTATAAATTTACCAATACGCTGCCGGGCCATGATTCCCTGTTTAACATTTACAGCAGCCAAAATATGGTCAAGCTGGGCCGCTGGGCTCTCGCTCCGGCCTGTGCCGTCAGCTCCTTTTTTGACCTGCCCTGGATCATCGGCATTATTTCTGTGTTCTGGATCGCCCTGACCGCTGTTTTGATTGCGGATATTTTCCGTATGGAAAACCCGGTTCTCATCTTCCTTACCGGCGGATTGCTGTCTACCTTTCCGGCCATCGCGCAGACTTTTTATTTTGAGTTTACCGCAGACGGTTATCTGCTGGCGATGGCGCTGGCTGCGCTGGCAGTACGGCTTTCCCTGATCGGGGAAACCCGCAGGAGCCGTCTGTTCCTGGCTTTTTGCTGCATCACGGTCGTCTGCGCTATTTACCAGGCCTATGTCTGTTTTGCCCTGGTGCTGTCTCTGTGCTATTTCATG
>CALWQE010000040.1 GCA_944383605.1 uncultured Lachnospiraceae bacterium | reverse complement strand
AGATCAGGATACAGCAGGGCGCCTGATTGAGAAAGGCGGCGTAGGGGTGAAATTTCATAATTTTTTCCTTGGTTTCCTGATCCTTGAATATGATAAATTCCCAGGGCTGCTCATTTCCGGCAGAGGGAGCCCGCATGGCTGCCTGCAGCAGGCATTTCAGATCTTCATCGCTGACAGGCTCTTCGGTATATTTTCTGACGCTTCGGCGATTAAAGATTTCTTTCATTTCCTATCTCCTCCTTTTGTTTACAGTAATTCTTCTATCATGATTCTACACCAGTTTTTTATCAGGTGTCAACTGAAGGAAAACTGCTGGTTTTACTTGAAAATGTCGGATATAATAGATAAAATATATCACATGAATCATTTTTCTGCTATGACTAAGGAAATACAGGGGGCAAAGATGAGCGCAAATATTTTAGTGGTAGATGATGAAAAACCGATTGCCGACTTAGTGGAAGTCTATTTAAAAAACGAAAATTTTCATGTATATAAATATTATAATGGGACGGAGGCTCTTGCCTCTCTGAAGGAAAATCAGTATGATCTGGCGATTTTGGATGTAATGCTTCCGGATGTGGATGGATTTACGATCTGTCAGAAAATCCGGGAGAATTATTTTTTTCCGATTATTATGCTGACGGCAAAGGTGGAGGATATGGATAAGATCACAGGTTTAACACTGGGGGCGGACGATTATATCACGAAGCCCTTTAATCCGCTGGAACTGGCGGCCAGGGTGAAAACCCAGCTGCGACGGTATAAAAAGTACAACAATGGCCAGAATGCGCCGGAGGGTGGAGCGGTTAAGGAATATGACTTTTCCGGTCTCTATATTAATATAGAAACCCATAAATGTACGTTATACGGAAAGCAGCTGTCTCTTACGCCCATCGAATTTTCCATTCTGTGGTATCTGTGCCAGCACCGGGGCAAAGTGGTGTCCTCGGAAGAACTGTTTGAAAAGGTGTGGGGAGAGAAGTTTCTGGACAGCAATAATACTGTGATGACCCATGTAGCCAGGCTGCGGGAGAAGATGCATGAGCCTTCCCGCAAGCCAAAGTTTATAAAAACCGTCTGGGGGGTTGGCTATACCATTGAATAATTTTCTGAATCTATTTTTTAAAACGAACCATCATGCGTCCGGCAGCCGATGCACCGCCAAAGATGAAAATCCGGCGGGCGCATGGGGCATCCCTGAAAGTCCGCCGCCTATCCGGCGGCAGACTTTCAGAGCAAAGAAAAACAGGTCAGGTACTGTCTCATCCGGCATGATCTTTATGAAATTTTTCGGCACCTGTGTGTTATACACGATTGCGCTGATCGGCGGGTATATTTTCTGCGATATTTTCCTGCGGAGTCTCACCTGGTATGAGTGGAATCCTCTCTATCAGATTTTTAAATGGATCGAGCAGCTGAACGTGCTGTTTATTCTGCTGTGCTGGGTGATCGGCATCCTGGTAATTTTTCTGCTCTACTGGAGAAAGACCCTGGGATATGTGAATGTGATCGCGGAGGCCAGCAGCCAGCTGGTTAATCAGGACGATGAGAGAATCGTCCTGCCCCCGGAGCTGCATCAGGTAGAAACCTATATGAACCAGGTGAAGACAGAGGCGGCCAGAAATGCCAGACTGGCGAAGGAGGCAGAGCAGAGGAAGAACGACCTGATTGTCTATCTGGCCCATGACCTGAAAACACCTCTCACCTCGGTGATCGGCTATCTGAATCTGCTGCTGGATGAGCGGGAAATTTCGCCTCAGCTGCAGGAAAAATATATGGGGATTGCTCTGGAGAAGGCAGAACGGCTGGAAGATCTGATCAATGAATTTTTTGATATTACCCGTTTTAATCTGACCAATCTGACGCTGGAGCTGTCGAAGGTGAACCTGACCCGGATGCTGGAACAGATCCTCTATGAGTTTAAGCCGTTGTTTGCGGAGAAAAACCTGGATTATCATCTGAATGTGCCTGCCAATGTGGAGATCCGCTGTGATGTAGATAAGCTGGAGAGGGTGTTTGATAACCTGATCCGGAACGCGGTCAATTACAGCTTCTCGGATACCGTGATTGAGGTAACACTAATCCGGAGGGAGGACAGTGTGATTATTTATGTAAAAAATCAGGGGAATACCATTCCGCCGGATAAGCTGGAGCGTATTTTTCAGCAGTTCTACCGGGTGGATTCTTCCAGAAGCAGCAAAACCGGCGGCGCCGGCCTGGGCCTGGCGATCGCAAAGGAGATTGTGGAGCTTCACCAGGGGGCTATTACAGCCTCCAGTGAAAATGATCAGATTCAGTTTTCCATCTATCTGCCGGATCACCTGCGCAGGGAGGAAACAGAAAAAAAGGACGTGTAAATACAGAAAAAGGCCGTATGAATTTCGTATGATTTTCACAGGAAAAAAGCCAGAATATCGAATGGGAAAGGTCAAAAAGGTATTGTTTCATTCTGATAAGATGAAAACATCAGATGAAACAATACCTTTTTTATTTTATGCAGATTTATGGGAGGTCAGATATGAAGAGATTGTGTGTTCTGGTTATTTTCGGCGGATGTTCGCCGGAGTATGAGGTGTCGCTGCAGTCGGCGTACGCGGTAGCTGAGGGACTGGATCCCTGTAAATATCAGGTGATCCTGATGGGGATTACCCGAGAGGGAAAGTGGTACCGGTTTTATGGAAATGTGGACCGGCTGAAAAACGGCAGCTGGCAGGAGGACTGGGAGCATCTGCGCCCTGCCCTGATTTCTCCTGACAGAGGGAGCAGAAGGATACTGGAATTTTATATGGGGATGGTGGAGGAGACAAAGTTTGACATTGCCTTCCCGGTGCTTCACGGAAAGAATGGGGAGGACGGAACCGTCCAAGGTCTGCTGGAGCTGGCGGGCATTCCCATGGTGGGCTGCGGCGTTCTCTGCTCTGCCCTGTGTATGGATAAGGACCGGGCCCATAAGCTGGTATCCCTGGCAGGGGTGAAGGTACCGGAGGCGGCTGTGATCAGAAAAGAGGATCGGCCTGTCCGGTGCAAGGAGATCGGAAATACTTTGGGATACCCCCTTTTTGTAAAGCCGGTGAAGGCCGGCTCTTCTTTCGGCATTACAAAGGTGATGGAGGAAGAAGATCTGGAGGAGGCTGTGGAAAAAGCATTTCAGTATGACGATGAAGTGATCTTGGAGGAAGAGATCAGAGGATTTGAGACAGGCTGCGCGGTGATGGGAAATACTTCTCTGATTCTGGGCGCTGTGGATGAGATCGAGCTGTCAGAGGGCTTCTTTGATTATACAGAAAAATATACCCTGAAAACTTCTAAAATTCATATGCCGGCCCGGATCGACGCTATTACGACAGAACGAATCCGGAGGACGGCGGCGACGATTTACCGGGCGCTGGGATGCAGGGGATTTGCCCGGGTGGATCTGTTTCTGACGCCGGAGGGAGAGATTGTCTTTAACGAGGTGAATACAATCCCCGGTTTTACCTCCCACAGCCGTTATCCCAACATGATGAAGGGAATCGGGATGAGCTTTTCCGAACTGCTGGACAGGCTGGTGCGGCTGGGAATGGAGACAGCGCCGCAGTAAGAGACGGCAGAGCAAAAAGCTTTTGGGTAAAAAAGCTGCGGATAAAGGAGTCTGCGTATGGCGGATGGAGGAGCGTTATGGGAAAGAGAATGATTATGCTGAGGGAAGTTCAGATACATGAGGGCTATCAGATCCTGGTAAATACGGCTTATCCACTGAAAGAAAAAAATGAGGAAAATAATCCACCGATTTCTCTGGCTGCTGTGGATAACCGGTGGCCGGAAGTGAAAGTTGAGTGGAAAACGGCCCGGATGCTTCAGGCAGCGCTGGAGGCCGCGGGAGCGGCAGGGCAGATCGTGCCAGTGAGCGGATACCGGAGCCTGGAGGAGCAGAAGCGGATCTATGCCGATTCCCTGGCGGAAAATGGAGAGGAATTTACCCGGAAATATGTGGCCCTGCCCAATACCAGCGAGCATCAGACGGGACTGGCCATTGATCTGGGGGAGATGGCAGATGAGATTGATTTCGTCCGCCCTTATTTTCCAGATACCGGGGTGTGCGGCAGATTTAAGGCGCTGGCGGCGGATTACGGGTTTGTCCAGCGGTATGAAGAATCAAAGGAGGCGATTACCGGGATTGCCTGTGAGCCGTGGCATTTTCGGTATGTGGGCCGGCCCCATGCCCGGCTGATGAAACGGTATGGCTGGTGCCTGGAAGAATATGTGGAGCATCTGAAAGATTATCCCTGGGGAAAAAGATACCTGGATGCCGGTGACGGCATCAGTG
>CALWQE010000039.1 GCA_944383605.1 uncultured Lachnospiraceae bacterium | reverse complement strand
CGCTGTATCTGGCGGAAGAATGCCTCAAAATCATTTTCAGCCGAATTGCTTTTTCCCGCCGGATCTGGTATAGTAGAGTTGTTGATTTGAGAATTTGACTGCCTTGTATCTGCGCCAACAGATGCATTCGGGGCAGTCATTTTCTTTTTCTCATTGGCCATAGGCAAAGTCCTCCTGCATCCCGTTCATAATGGTAGCGATCATCTGGATGGTGTCCAGCAATTCGTCGTTCACACCCCGCCCGGCTTCGATCCGATGCAGCTCGTCCAGCACAGCAGCCAACTGGTCCCGCAGCGCCTTATAGACCCTGGGGTTTCCCTGGACCACCACATCCCGACAAAGCAGCCGACGGATGATGTAATCCTGCTTGGTCAGCCCGGTGAGCTTGACCGCTGTTTCAATTTGGGCGTCCTCCTCCGGGGAAACTCGGAATGCCACGGTTTTGTTTCTCCAACGGTTGTGATTATCATAGTTCTTCTTGGACATTTTCTTACGCTCCCTCCTCATTTTTCAGTGAATCCAGCTTGTCAGCCATTTCTTTCTGACGTGTGGGAAACAAATGGGCGTAACGGTAGGTGATGTCGATACTCTCATGCCCCACTCGCTCTGCGATGGCCAAAGCGGTAAAGCCCATGTCGATCAGCAAACTGATGTGACTATGTCTCAAATCGTGTATGCGAATACGTTTCACCCCGGTTTCTTTGCATCCCCGGTCCATTTCACGGTGAAGATAACTTTTCGTAACGGGAAACATTCTGCTGTCTGGCTGTACGCCATAAAGCTGCTTCAGGTAGTCTTGAATCTCGTCACAAAGAAACTGCGGCATTTGAATTATCCGATTACTTTTTGGGGTCTTGGGGTCAGTAATAAGATCCTGCTTATTGAGTCTTTGATATGACTTGTTAATGGTAACCGTGCGCTTTTCAAAATCGAAATCGGCCGGGGTCAGGGCAAGAAGCTCACCTTCCCGCAAGCCACACCAGTAAAGCATTTCAAAGGCGTAGAAAGATAGCGGTTTGTCCATCATTGCCTCTGAAAATTTCGTGTATTCTTCTCGTGTCCAAAACAACATCTCTTTCCGTTCTTCTGTTCCCATATTCCCCGCTTGTCGGGCCGGATTTGCTTTCAGTCCATAAAATCGAGCAGCATGGTTAAATATGGCACTGAGTTGGTTATGGACCGTTTTCAGGTAGGTCTTGGAAAGAGGCTTGCCGTGATAATCTGTGAGCTTTCGAATCTCGTTCTGCCAGCAAATGATATCCTTCGCTGTGATCTCAGACAGTTTCCGCTTGGCGAAATAGGGCAGAATTTTCTTTTTAATAATGCTCTCTTTTGTGATCCAAGTGTTGAGCTTCAGTTTTGGTTTGACATCCCTTTCATACAATGCAACGAAGCTCTCAAATGTCATATTGATGTCAGCCTGTTTCTGCATCAGGAATTCTCGTTCCCACTCCAGCGCCTCCCGCTTGGTAGCAAAGCCCCGCTTGAGTTTCTGCCGGCGCTCTCCCCTCCAGTCGGTGTAACGGAACTGCACATACCAGGTGCCATTGTCCTTGTTTTTGAACGCTGCCATAAATCACTCCCCCTTTCGGTTGTTTTCGCTTCTCGTGCCGTAAAATTTTTCGTGGAAGAACTTGCGGTCGATTCGCCCGGGGATCGTGATACAACCGGTTTTCGCCAGTTCCTCGTTCATCTGCCGGATGAGCTTGTAGGCGTAGGGCACGGACACCCCCAGCTCCTCAGCCACCTCATTGACGCGCATAAAAATCTGGTTTGCCATCGTAAATACCGTCCTTTCCTCGTTGTAAATGCCTGCGGTCCGTAGCTGTTGTGTTTCATAAATGCCTCCCTGCCTATGTCCGCCACTTTTTTCCCGGTTTCACAACCAAAAAATCTGGCGGGCCATTTGATGCGCTATATTTTCTAAGCCGATTTGCTTAGTGTTCTTATCATACTATACATATTAGCTTAGCGCAAGTCTTTTAGAAAAAATATCGTTAAATAAATTTGCTTAGACCGTCTTGACAAAACTAAGCAAATATGCTACGTTCCATATAAGAACAACGGATAGATAGGAGTTGGGCGTATGGCGATTGGCGAACGAATTCACTTTTTCCGTCTCCTGCGGGGGATGACACAGAAATATCTTGGTATGGCGCTGGGCTTCCCGGAGAAGTCCGCTGATGTTCGCCTTGCTCAATATGAAACAGGATCAAGAACCCCTAAGGCAGACCTGACGGCTGCTCTGGCGCAGGTACTGGATGTCTCGCCCCATGCCCTCTCTGTCCCGGATATAGACTCCTATATAGGGTTGATGCACACCTTGTTTACCCTGGAGGACAACTACGGGCTGAAAGTCACGGAGCAGGACGGCGAGCTTGCTTTGCAGGTAGATTTCCGCAAAAACAAGGACGCTGCGCGGCTGCACGAAATGCTCTGGGCCTGGCGGGAACAGGCCGCCAAGCTGGAGGCCGGAGAAATCTCTCAGGAGGACTATGACCGTTGGCGTTACCACTATCCGGAGTACGACAACAGCCAGATCCGTGCCAAAGTGACACCGGAAGGCCCGCTCTGACCCTCTCACTTGTAGGCCACGGCAGAGGCCGTTTGTTGCACAAAATCAGAAAATCAAGACAAATGAGAACAAAATGAAAAAGGTCTAACTGATCAGCAAAAATCAGTTAGACCTTTTCTCTTAGAATAAAAATCCTGCGTATTCGCAAGCCACCCAAATCACCAGAATAACTCTGAATTTGACGGGTGCTATCAATCTGCTATCAAAGGGGAAATCTGAAATCCGAAAACCCAGTGTTTATGCGGGTTTGCGGGCTCTCATATCCACTTTTTACTTATTCGAACTCAATCGTCCCCGGCGGCTTACTGGTCAGGTCATAAAATACCCTGTTCACGCCCCGCACTTCGTTAATAATCCTGCTCATGACCTTCTGCAGCACTTCAAAAGGAATCTTCGCCGCTTCCGCGGTCATAAAATCCACAGTACGAACTGCCCGCAGAGCCACAGCGTAATCATAGGTTCTCTCATCCCCCATCACGCCCACAGAACGCATATTGGTCAGCGCGGCAAAATACTGATTCATATCCTGAGCCAGTCCGGCATTGGCGATTTCCTCCCGGTAGATAGCGTCAGCGTCCTGGACGATCCGCACCTTCTCCGCAGTAACCTCGCCGATAATCCGAATACCCAAACCAGGTCCCGGAAACGGCTGACGGTATACCAGATAATCGGGAATGCCCAATTCCAATCCCACCTTCCGCACCTCATCTTTGAACAGATTCCGCAGCGGTTCTATGATTTCCTTGAAATCTACATGGGCCGGCAGACCGCCCACATTGTGATGTGATTTAATTACAGCGGACTCGCCGCCCAGGCCGGATTCTACCACATCCGGATAGATTGTTCCCTGCACCAGGAAATCTACCGCCCCGATTTTCTTTGCCTCTTCCTCAAACACGCGGATAAATTCCTCGCCGATAATCTTCCTCTTCTGTTCTGGCTCTTCCACGCCCTTTAACCGATCGTAATACCGCTGCTGGGCATTTACCCGGATAAAGTTCAGGTCATAGGGCCCGTTCGGGCCGAATACGGCTTCCACCTCATCGCCTTCGTTTTTCCGCAGCAGGCCATGATCTACAAATACGCAGGTCAGCTGTTTGCCCACTGCTTTTGACAGCAGCACTGCCGCCACGGAGGAGTCCACACCTCCGGACAGGGCGCACAAAACGCGGCCGTCCCCTACTTTCCGGCGAATTGCCTGGATTGCATCCTCCACAAAAGAATCCATCCGCCAGTCACCGGCACAGCGGCAGACATGATATACAAAATTAGAGAGGATTTCCCTTCCTCTGACAGTATGAAGCACTTCCGGGTGGAACTGAATCGCATAAAGATTCTTTTCCCTGTTTTCTGCCGCTGCTACCGGACAGTTGTCTGTATGGGCGCAGATCTGGAAACCGGGAGCCACGGCTGATATGTAATCGAAATGGCTCATCCAGCAGATCGTTTTTTCTTCTACCCCGGCAAACAGGGGGGAAGAGGGGTTCACATATACTTCTGTTTTGCCATATTCCCGTACCGGCGCCTTTTCGACCCTTCCGCCCAGCACATGCTGCATCAGCTGAGCGCCGTAACACAGGCCCAGCACCGGAATCCCCAGCTCAAACAGCTCTCTTGTGCAGGAAGGCGCTCCTTCTTCATAGCAGCTGTTGGGGCCGCCAGTCAGGATAATGCCCTTGGGATTCATTTCTTTTATTTTCTGAATGTCGGTCTTATACGAATAAATTTCGCAGTACACATTACATTCCCGGACACGGCGGGCCACCAGCTGATTATACTGGCCGCCGAAATCCACTACAATGACTGTCTCTCTGTTCATTCACCATTTCCTCCATCCGCAGATTCCCCCAATGCTGCACCGATTTCTTCCTTATTATAATGGAGCGGCACTGTTTTTTCAATACAAACAATGATTTTTTCTGCATGGCTGAACTGTCACTTAAATGCCGGCGAATCTCACGCCTCCCCCATACCATCTTTCTGTCCCGCCGTGACATTTCTCGCAGATCCGGTAGGGATATCCGATGGGAAGCAGCTTGCCGCAGTAAGGGCAGCGGGCGATATAATCCTGTTTTTTTCTGGACAAATAGCGCATAATCGTTGTCTCCGTTTTCTCCCGCTCTTCCTGCAGCCATTCCTCATCAATAATCTTTCCCATGCGATGGGAGAACTGGTAATAGAGATCCAGCTGTTTGTAGTAAGTCTCATATTTCATCAGACCGCCTTTATCTCTCCCGTCCAGCTTCGGTTTTGAGAGAGAAACATCTGCAGAATAGGTCTGGCAATATTCCAGCCAGAGGGAAACCACCCGCCAGTCCTTGATGTCAATCGGGCAGGTAATCATCCGGTACAGCGCATATTTATTGTCAAAATCTTCGATCCGTCCCTTCACCTTCAGCGCCCGCTCATAGAGGAAAAGAGCCTCATCCACATTTTCCTTCTCAAATGGTTCTGACGGTTCTACAGAAGCCCATACCTTCAGAATCGCATCCAGCGGTTCGTCCAGATCCAGCAATACCTGCGGAAAGCCCAGCCGCACCCGGTTCACCGGCGGCTCGGCGGCCTGGTAATTCTCCCGGATATGGGCCAGTGACTCCTCGCTCATAGCTGACACATAGCCCGTATCATAAATGCCATACCTGCCTGCCCGGCCTGCAATCTGCTTGATTTCAGATACATTCAGCGGTCTCCGGCTGACGCCGTCAAATTTTTCTGTCTGTAGAAATACAATTCTGCGCACAGGCAGGTTCAGTCCCATCCCAATGGCGTCCGTGGCCACGACTACCCTGGTTTTCCCGGAAGTAAACAGACGCATCTGGCGGCGCCGGATCTCCGGCGGCAGGCTGCCATAAATCACGCTGGCCCGGATGCCCTGTTTTTCCAGCCTTCCGGCGGCGTCCAGCACTGCTTTCTTTGAAAATACGATCAGCGCATCCCCATCCCGCACATGGTCTGGAAATACAAAGGGCGTGTCCTCACAGATTAGTTTCGTTTTTCGTTCATACCGCCGGATTTCCCAGTCGTCCCCGCACAGGCCGATCAGATGCTTCAGCACCGGCTCTGCCGTCGGGCTGGCGCAGATATGGATTTCCTCCGCCTTGAGCCCCAGAATGGCCCTGGTCCATCCGTGGCCGCGGCCGGAATCACACAGCATCTGGGCTTCATCAATCACGGCCACATCGTATCCTTCATCAAAGTCTGCCATCTCAATGGTGGCGGCTGTTACCCTGCTGCCCGGCTCTTCGATACACTCCTGCCCGGTACGCATGGTACAGGCCACCCCATATTCCTTCATCTTCTCATACACCTCCAGGGCCAGCAGCCGCAGCGGCCCCAGGTAGATGCCTCTGGAAGCCTGACGGAGCCGTTCCAGAGACTGAAAGGTTTTCCCGCTGTTGGTAGGTCCGATATGGAGGATAAAATGCCGCTTCATCTGAAGGGTTTCAGGAAATTCCATTTCCGGCCTGGTGGGAACCAGATCCACGATCTTATTTTTCAGCCGGTACCGGCGGTACATCGGATACAGGACAAACAAAGGCCTGACACAGATCTCCCCCGGCATGGCCCGTTTCAGATAGGCCAGACATTCTCCGTTCAGCCCCTCCTTCTGTTCCGGCAGCATAAAGCCAAGATCCATCTGCACCAGCTGGGACAGCGTTTCCTCCAGCATTTTCTGCACCAGATCTTCCCTTTTCTTCCTGCTGGCACAGCAGATCAGATTTTTAAGCTGACGGTGAAAATCCTCCACCGCCATCTGATTCAGGCGATCAGGCTTGGCCCGCTTTACCGCCTTAATCAGCCGGTTCACATTCTTTTCCAGGTCAGAGTAGCGAGGCAGCTTCCCCGTTTTCCGCCTGGCCATCTCTTCATATTCCGATTGGTAAAATTGTATCAGTCTTTTTTTCTGTATCATATTTCCATCCTTTTAAAAACATTCTGCTGTCTGCACCCGGGCAGGATGCCACCGGCTTTGCAGAAGTGTCTATTCGGTGATAAGCAGGCAAAGAAGCAGATTGGGAAGAAGCCTCGTATTCCGAAATTTTCACAACAAATCAGGAGCCTGCCGATACACCAGCCCACTGGTTTTTCTCTGTCTCAGGCTCCTGATTTCTATACAGGTTTCGCTCAGACGGCTGCATATTTTCTGTTTACCGCCCCGTCCCCCGTTTTTTATATTTCTTTTTCCTCCGGAGATGCGCAGCCGCAGCTTTCCTCTTTTCTGCCGTCATCATTCTCCCCGCAGCATTCCGTTTCTTCTCCCTCCTGCTGCGGGCAGCCGCATCCGTCCGCTTCGCCCTCCTTCTCTGCACAGCCGCATTCCGCCTCGCCGCTGGCAGTTTTCTCTCCTTCTTCATTCAGCGGTTCTTTCTCCACAGAATGATCCTTCGGCGGGATAGGCGCGCCGCAGGCGCTGCAGAACTGAGCGTCTGCCGCCGCCTCAGCACCGCATTCCGGGCACTGGCAGGTTCCCTTTATTTTCTGGATCTCCGCCTTATATTCTGCAATCGCCGCCTTTGACACCGCTACCTTTTCCAGCAGAGGCTGGTATTCCGGGTCGATCTCTCCTGCTTCCTTCTCACAGAACATTTTTCCGATCTCTGCGTACAGGGAACGGATCCTGGACTCTTCCGATATAATTTCCGTCTTTAATTTTGTAATATCAGCAACCTCTTTTGCCTTGCTGACAGCAGTCTTGCTGGTATTGATAATTTTGTCGCTTAACTCATCAAAAAATGCCATGGTAAATCCTCCTTAACGATATGGCAGGCGCCAGGCAAAACAGTCTGCCTATGTCTCCGTCCTGTATCCGCCATAATTTCGTAACCATTCAGCCATGCAGAAAATAAAAAGACAGGTAGCGCCCTCTTGCTGCCTTTATTATAAAGAATCCCCTATAAAAAGTCAAACAGAACCGGCCTTTGGCAGATTTCCGGATTTTTTATCCGCTCCGCCGGCATTTCCCAGATATTTCGCCACATACTGTCCTGTATAAGAGGCCGGGTTGCGGCTGACCTCCTCCGGCGTCCCCTGGGCGATTACGATGCCCCCCTGGTCGCCTCCCTCAGGTCCTATATCAATAATATAATCTGCTGTTTTAATCACATCCAGGTTATGCTCAATCACCACAACCGTATTCCCGCCTTCACAGAGGCGGCGGAGAATTTCCACCAGCTTGTGAACATCGGCAAAATGAAGGCCCGTGGTGGGCTCGTCTAAAATATAAATGGTTCGCCCGGTACTGCGCCTGCTCAGCTCGGTGGCCAGCTTAATCCGCTGGGCCTCGCCGCCGGAAAGCGTGGTGGAGGGCTGGCCCAGCTTCAGATAAGAGAGGCCCACATCAAACAGCGTCTCGATTTTTCTCCTGACCGCCGGAACATTTTCAAAAAACTTCAGCGCTTCCTCCACTGTCATATCCAGTACGTCATAAATATTCTTTCCCTTATATTTTACCTCCAGCGTTTCCCGGTTATACCGTTTCCCTTTGCAGACCTCGCAGGGAACATAAACATCCGGCAGAAAATGCATCTCAATCTTCAGAATGCCGTCGCCGCCGCAGGCTTCACACCGGCCTCCCTTTACGTTAAAGCTGAACCGGCCCTTCTGATAGCCTCTGGCCTTCGCGTCCGGCGTGGAAGCAAACAGATCACGGATCATATCGAACACGCCGGTATAGGTCGCCGGGTTAGACCGGGGCGTCCTGCCAATGGGGGACTGGTCGATGGCAATCACCTTATCCAGCTGCTCTGCGCCTTCTATCAAGCGGTATTTCCCGGGAATGGTTCTGGCCCGGTTCAGCTGCCTGGCCAGCGCTTTATAGAGAATCTCATTGACCAGGGAGCTTTTTCCTGAGCCTGAAACGCCCGTGACACAGGTCATCACTCCCAGGGGGAAGCTGACGTCAATATTTTTCAGGTTATGCTCTGCAGCCCCCCTTATCGTGAGATAACCGGCAGGGGTTCTGCGCGCCTCCGGTACCGGGATTTTCTTTCTGCCGCTCAGATAAGCGCCGGTAATGGAGCGGCGGTTTTTCATAATCTGCTGGGCTGTGCCCACTGCCACTACCTCGCCGCCGTGTTCCCCGGCTCCCGGCCCGATATCCCCGATACAATCTGCCGCCAGCATCGTCTCCTCGTCATGCTCCACCACCAGCACGCTGTTTCCCAGGTCGCGCAGATGGAGCAGGGTGCGCAGCAGCTTTCCATTGTCCCGCTGATGGAGGCCGATGCTGGGTTCATCCAGAATATAAGCCACCCCTACCAGCCCGGAGCCGATTTGGGTAGCCAGCCGGATCCGCTGGGCCTCGCCGCCGGAAAGAGTCGCCGTCCCGCGGGAAAGAGTCAGATATTCCAGTCCCACATCTACCAGAAACTGGATTCTGGCCCGGATTTCCCGCAGAATCTGATCCCCGATCGCCAGCTGGCCCGGCGTCAGCCGGATGTCCTGGAGGAACCGGTTCAGATCTCGGATGGACATAGAGGTCATCTCGTAAATATTTTTATCCGCCACTGTTACAGCCAGAGAGGATGCCTTCAGCCTCCGTCCATGGCAAAGGCGGCAGGGGGTAATCCGCATAAAGGTTTCATATTCCGCCTTTGTGATTTCTGAAGCGGTTTCCCGGTAGCGGCGCTCTACGTTCCGGATCAGCCCCTCAAAGGCCACATCGTAGATGCCTTCGCCCCGCATCCCCTTATAGTGAACCTTTACCTCATGCCCCCCTGTGCCGTGAATCAGGATCTCCTTAATCTCATCCGGATAATCCTGAAAAGGAGTATTCAGATCGAAATGATATTCCTTCGCCAGAGCTTCCAGGATCGCCCTGGTATAGCTGCCTTTATCGGTACAGGACTGCCAGCCCAATACCGTAATGGCCCCTTCTGCGATGCTCAGGCTTTTGTCCGGAATCATCAGGTCAATGTCAAACTCCATCTTATAGCCCAGGCCGGCGCATTCCGGACAGGCGCCGAATGGATTGTTAAAGGAAAAGCTTCTCGGCTCCACCTCTTCCACGCTGATGCCGCAGTCGGGACAGGAAAAGCTCTGACTGAAGCTCATGGGTTCATGGTCTGACACATCCACTGTCATCAGACCATCGGAAAGATTCATCACAGTCTCAATGGAATCCGTCAGACGCTTCTCGATGCCTTCCCGGATTACCAGACGGTCTACCACAATTTCAATGGTATGCTTAATATTTTTATCCAGTGAAATTTCTTCTGTCAGTTCATACAGGCTGCCGTCAATTCTGACGCGGACATCGCCGCTTTTTTTCGCCTGCTCCAGTACCTTTTCATGGCGGCCCTTCCGCCCCCGCACCACCGGCGCCAGCAGCTGGATCCGGGTTCGCTCCGGCAGCTGCATCAGCGTGTCTACCATCTGATCTACCGTCTGCTTGCGTATCTCCCTGCCGCATTTGGGACAGTGTGGGATGCCGATTCTGGCAAAAAGCAGGCGGAAATAATCATAAATTTCCGTTACAGTGCCCACTGTAGAACGGGGATTCCGGTTGGTCGTTTTCTGATCGATGGAAATTGCGGGAGAGAGTCCTTCGATGCTTTCCACATCCGGCTTTTCCATCTGCCCCAGAAACTGACGGGCATAGGAGGAGAGGGATTCCATATACCGCCGCTGTCCCTCTGCGTAAATCGTGTCAAAGGCCAGAGAAGATTTTCCCGAGCCGCTCAGGCCGGTCAGCACCACCAGTTCATTTCTGGGGATATCTACGGAAAGATTTTTCAGATTATGCTCATTCGCGCCCCGTATTTTGATATACTGTTTTCTCGCCATTTTACTTTAACCTCTGATTCTATGTCTCTTGCAGCCGGGCCCTCAGTCCCGGCTCTCCAGTATGGTTTTCAGCTCAATCATCCGGTCTCGCAGCTTCGCCGCCTCCTCGAAGTTCAGTTCTGCCGCCGCCTGGCTCATCTTCTTTTTCACCTCAGCGATACATTTTTTCAGTTCCTTCTCGTCCATAGACTCTGGATCCTTGGACAGCTTCGAAGAATTTCCCTCCGCCGCGGTAGAAATGCTGATCAGGTCGCGCACTGCTTTCTTAATGGTCACTGGCGTAATGCCGTGGGCCTCATTGTATTCCTGCTGCAGCTTCCGCCGCCGGTTGGTCTCATCGATGGCTTCCCGCATGGAATCCGTAATGGTATCCGCATACATAATCACATGGCCGTCCGCGTTCCGGGCCGCCCGTCCAATCGTCTGAATGAGGGAGGTGCGGGAGCGAAGAAAGCCTTCCTTATCTGCGTCCAGGATAGCCACCAGACTGATTTCCGGAATGTCCAGCCCCTCCCGCAGCAGGTTGATGCCCACCAGCACATCAAACACGTCCATCCGCATATCCCGGATAATTTCCACCCTTTCCAGAGCGTCTATATCAGAATGGAGATATTTTACCCGGATGCCCACCTCTCGCATGTAATCTGTCAGATCCTCCGCCATCCGTTTGGTCAAAGTCGTTACCAGCACCTTATAATGGCGGGATACCTCTTTTCGCACCTCACTGATCAGATCATCGATCTGGCCTTTCACCGGCCGCACCTCAACAGACGGGTCCAGCAGGCCGGTCGGGCGGATAATCTGCTCGGCACGCATCATTTCATGGGCTTCCTCATATTCGCCGGGAGTCGCCGAAACAAACATCATCTGGTCAATTTTCGACTCAAACTCCTGAAAATTCAGCGGCCGGTTGTCCAGGGCAGACGGCAGGCGGAAGCCATAATCCACCAGCGTCGTTTTTCTGGAACGGTCTCCGGCGTACATCCCCCTGACCTGCGGAATCGTAATATGGGACTCATCCACAATAATCAGAAATTCATCAGGGAAATAATCGATCAGCGTATAGGGCGGCTGTCCCGGCGCCAGGCCGGTCAGATGGCGGGAATAGTTTTCGATGCCGGAGCAAAAACCGGTTTCCTTCATCATTTCCACATCGAAATGGGTTCGCTCTGAAATCCGCTGGGCCTCCAGCAATTTATCCTCTTTTCGGAAATAGGCTGTCTGCTCCTCCAGCTCAGCCAGAATATCTTCTGCTGCCCGGTCAATCTGCTCCTTTGGCACGACATAATGGGACGCAGGAAATATAGCCACATGCTCCAGCCTTGCTTTTACTTCTCCTGTCAGCACATCGATCTCGCTGATCCGATCCACCTCATCCCCAAAAAACTCCACCCGCACCGCCGTATCGGTAGCGTCTGACAGATAAACCTCCAGCACATCCCCCCGTACCCGGAAAGCGCCCCGCTTAAAATCCATCTCATTGCGGACATACTGGATATCGATCAGCTTCCGGATCACCTCATCCCGGTCTTTGACCATCCCCGGCCTGAGGGAAATAACCATGTTTTTATAGTCAATGGGACTGCCCAGCCCATAAATGCAGGAGACTGACGCCACGATAATCACATCCTGGCGTTCTGAAAGAGCCGCTGTGGCGGAATGGCGCAGCTTGTCAATCTCATCATTGATAGACGAATCCTTCTCAATATAAGTGTCCGTAGACGGAACATAGGCCTCCGGCTGGTAATAGTCGTAATAGGAGACAAAATATTCTACCGCGTTTTTAGGGAAAAATTCCTTAAACTCGGAATAAAGCTGTGCCGCCAGGGTTTTATTATGAGCAATAATGAGCGTCGGCTTGTTTAATGCCTGGATCACATTGGCCATGGTAAAAGTTTTTCCCGAGCCAGTAACGCCCAGCAGCGTTTCAAATTGATTCCCTTCCCGAAAGCCTTTAACCAGTTCGGCGATGGCCTGGGGCTGATCTCCGGTAGGTTTGTATTCAGATACTAATTCAAAATGATCCATGATTTCTTCCCTTTACATTTGCGTCTCAAAATCTTCTTACATACATCCCCCATTTTCTGCAATCAGCCAAATTATATCACGGATAACGAAAAAAGTATAGCCGTATTTCAGAACATTTGTTCTTTTATCTGTATTTGTTCTTTCACCTGCGAATCCCCGGACATCATGATCCGGCAGCAGTCTGCTCTGTCAGCCACTGTACCCAGTCCCCATAATATTTTCCAAGAATATGGAACCCGTCTGTGGAATATTCCGCGTCCAGATTTCCCTGACTGTCATCGAATTTTTCATTGATATCAATATAATCGCATCCCATCTCCTGGCCAATCTGACAGATATATCCGTTTAGCTCATTAATTTTTTCATTGTTGTAAATATCGCTGGCTGCTGATTTTTCCGCTGTAACATGCATATTTGCCCCCAGAATTATCCTGGCTTGCGGCTGCATCTGCCGGATTCGCTCCACGGTATCATGATATTGAGATACGATCTGCTCCATAGGATATCCCAGCTCATTAACCCCCAGCATGAGCAGCACTGCCTGATACTGGTTTTCTGCCAGCAGCTGTTCCAGCGTTACCGTTCCTTTTCCTTCTGCGGAAACCTTGCTCTCCCACAAATCAAAAACGTTCATGCCCCTGCCGGCAAACACATCCCCTTCCCCAGTATCTCCATATTCATAAAGCCCCATGGTACGGGAATCGCCAATCAATAAAACATTCTGAAAATTTTCCGGAAACAAAGGCTGGAACCTTTCTTCTTCCGACAGCGTCTCCTCCCCGGCAGTATCCGGCAGCTGCGCATTTCCGCCATTCTCCGCCGGATCTTCCCCTGGCCTATCCTGTTCCTGCCAGACCGCCTGTTCCTCCCTCTCTTCCTCTGCCTGTTTCGCTGCCGGAGCAGACAGCTGCCCATAAACCTGTACGCCTCCTCTCCACAAGCTTACGGCCGCCAAGCTGAAAAGCAGCAGCCCCGTATACCAATAACGCCTCACAGCCTTCTCCTCCTTCCTCTCATCTTTCTGTCAAAACTGAAAATACAAAAAAGGATCATTCATCCCCTGTTTGATGCAATAAACGGAAAACCAGAAAATCACCAGCAGAACAGCCGCCGATACCGGGCTTTTCTTCCACCGCTGATAAAGTTTTCTCGGCCCGGCCGTCATAAAAATCAGCCCGGCTGCCAGAGAGAAGCCGTACAGCTTTCCATATTTCAGGTAATCCCCTGCAAAGTATACAGCCTCACTATTTTCTCCCAAAAACGGAAACAATCGCTGCAAATAAACCGCAATTTCCGACAGATCTGTCACTGCAAAAAGCAGCCATGTCAGCGGAATGGCAAATAACATATAGAGATGTCCGGCTGCCGGCCATCTGTTCAGCACTCGCCCCAGTCCATTTTTTTCCATTAGAATCAGCAAAAACAATACCAGTCCCCACAGAATGAAATTCCAGCTGGCCCCATGCCAGACGCCGGTCAGCAGCCATACGGCCAGCAGATTCCGGCAGGTCTTCCACCGCCCTTTCCGGTTTCCTCCCAGCGGAATATAAACATATTCCCGAAACCAGCTTCCCAGGGTAATATGCCATCTTCTCCAAAATTCTGTCATGGTAAGGGACATGTACGGATGGGCAAAATTTCCCGGCAGATGAAATCCCAGGATGATTCCCAGCCCCTGGGCCATAAGAGAATAGCCATAAGAATCAAAATAAATCTGCAGGCTGAAAGCGATCAGTCCCATCCAGGCCAATGGAGCGGAGATACTTTCAAAGCCGATGGCGCCCACTTCCCTCCACAGACCGCCCACCTGATCCGCAATCAGCACCTTCAGTCCCAAACCGATCGTAAACTCCCGCAATCCCTCCTCTATCTTCCCTATTGAGCATTTTCTCCGTTTGATCTCCTTTTTCATGGAACGATAAACGGCGATTGGCCCGGCCACTAATTTGGGAAACATGCTGAGATACATTCCGAAGCGGATCAGCGAGCTTTCGCATACAGTCCTTCCCCGGTACAGATCAATGAGATAGGCTGCAGCCTGAAAGGTATAGAAGCTGATTCCAATGGGCAAAGGCGGACGGTACACCGGAATCGCCAGTCCGGCTCCTGCCCCGGCCAGCAGATAGTTGATATTTTCTGCCAGAAAACCGGAATACTTAAATAAAAACAGCCAGAAAAAGTTATAAACCAGACCTGCCGCCAGTAATTTTTTTCTCTGGCTTCTGACATTGGCAATCAGTATCCCCAGCACATAATTCACGCCGGCAGAACATAAAAGCAAAATCAGATAGGCCGGGTGATCCTTGACGCCATAAAAGTAAAAAACCAGGCTCCCGCCAAAAAGACATCCATTCTTCCAGCCCGCCGGACAGACTGCATAAACCAGTAAAAATACCGGCAAAAACTTAAAAATAAAATCAATACTGTTAAACTCCATTGATCCGCGCTCTCTTTTATATGATTGATGGTTCCCAATGCCCCGCAGGCATTGTATCTAATGATATAGATGATTCAGCGCGCCAAAAAGTTTCAAAATTTCGCCCCTCGCAGAACGTTTTTTCTGTAGCCAAAGCGAAGGACTTCTCTGATTCAGCTAAAAAAGAATCCTGCGGAGCATTTTTGTTTCATCGGGAACGCAGTTTCCTATGAAATAAATAAAAAGCAGAAAGCGCACCCTGAAATCAGGCTGCACTCTCTGCTTTTTATCAAATGGAGCAGACTCTCAGACACGTCCTGCGCCAATTTTTTCTAAATTTCACTGCTGTCCGGCCAGATATTCCCATGCCGCTTTCAGCTGGGTATCCTCCTCGCTGTTCGGATCCAGCTCCACTTCAATATCCGGGGCGATGCCCTTTCCGTGGATATTCTCTCCGCTGGGGGTATAATAATCTGCCGTGGTCAGCTTCAGCGCCGTTCCGTCTCCCAGCGGATAAATCGTCTGGGCGATACCCTTTCCATAAGTGTTCGTCCCAATCAGCGTTCCCCGCTGGTGATCCCGCACCGCGCCGGCCAGAATCTCCGAAGCGCTGGCCGACTCTCCGTTAATCAGCAGCGCCAGCGGAATGTCCAGGTATTCCCCATCGGCGTAATGCTCCTGGCGCTCACCGGCTTTATTTTCCATATACACGATCATCCCTTCCGGCACCAGCTCATCAGCGATCTCTACCACGCTGGTCACCAGCCCGCCAGGATTATCCCGCACATCCACAATCAGCGCTTCCATGCCCTCTTCCTCCAGATTTGCCACGGCAGCTCGGAACTGGCCGGCAGTAGGATCGTCAAATTCATAAATCACGATATATCCCACCTGCCCCTCCAGCATGGAATAGTCTACCGTATCCACCTCTACCCGGCGGCGCTCTACGTCCAGCTCCAGATATTCTCCTGTCTCGCCCCGATAAACAGTGATGGGAATGGTTGTGCCTTCCTCTCCCTTAATCTGGCTCACCACTGTGTTCAGATCCTGGCCCGTTACCTCATTGCCGTCTACCGCATAAATGATGTCCCCTGCCTCCATCCCGGCCTCCAGGGCAGGGCTGTTCTGAAATACACGCACAACTGTGATCAGGCCGGTATTCATATCCTGGCTGACCAGCACGCCGATGCCGTAGTAGCTGCCCTCGGTGGTTTCTGTCATCGCCTGAAATTCCTCAGCCGTATAATAAACGGAATAAGGATCCCCCAGAGCGCTCATATAGCCTTTATAGATTCCCTCCGCCAGATAGGAGGGGTCATAGTCATACAGATATACCTGGTCGATATACATACCCAGAAGGCTCAGCTTTTCTTCCACCGCCCCCAGATCAAAGGTTCCTCCCTCCTGGGCGGATTCCCCGCCTTGCGGCGAAACAGAATAAAACCCTACTCCCAAGTCAGAGCGGTACAGCATCAGCAGTCCGGCGGCAATTACCGCAGCCACAGCCGCAAAAGTCAACGCCACGCCGCAGAAAAAGCCTTTTGCAAACCGGTATTTTTTCTTCCCCGCCTCCTGTCTTACCCGGGCCGCATTTTCATAGCCTAATACCTGGTATCCCCTCTCTGTCCCGTCCATTTCTTCTTCCCGGCTGTGATACCCGTTATCCGCAGCATTGCCGCAGCCCTCGCTGTCCATATCTGTTTTTTGATACTCGTTATCTGTGTCCATATCCTTATTGTTATACTCATCCATATCCTCTGTCCACATCCTCCATTTCTCAAACTGCCGGAACCGGCTGCCTGCCCTGTCTGCATGAAATCCCTTCCATGCTGCCAGCCATAAACGCGCTGCCGGCACCAATGGCGGCGCTGCCTGTCCTGTCCGTTATGGGCTTACATAATTCAGCGGATTCACATAGGAGCCGTTCACATTAAATCCATAGTGAAGATGATTGCCCGTAGATTTCCCGGTACTGCCCACCTTTGCAATGGTTTCCCCCTGGGAGACAGACTCTCCTTCTGACACCAGAATAGCCGAGCAGTGACAGTATACCGTATAGATGCCGTCTCCGTGGTACACCTTTACATAATTTCCGTTGATTGAAGTATATCCCACAGTCATCACCACACCGGAGGCAGACGCTTTGATCGCGGTGCCGTAGGGCGCCGCAATATCCACGCCGCTGTGACTGGCTCCCTTCTTTCCGGTTACAGGATCGGTACGGGTTCCAAACCGGGATGTGATATTTGAAGAAGCAACCGGCCATATATGTCCGGAATTGCTGACCGCCGGTTCTTCCTCTGTCTCTTCCGGCGGTTCTTCACCATCTTCATCCGGTTCCTCCCCGTCAGAATCTTCCCCGCCGCCGGCCCCGTCCTGGCTGCTTTCCGCTGCCCGGCTGCTCTCCTCTGCGGCTCTGCGGCTTTCCTCTGCCGCCCGGCTGCTTTCTTCCGCTGCTTTCCGGCTGGCTTCCTCGGCCTTTCGGCTCTCCTCCATCTGCCGTTCAATCCGGGCGATGATCGCTTCCTGCTCTTCGATGTCCTCCTCGAAGTCCATCAGCTGTCCCTGCGCGTCCCCGATCTGGGCGTCATAAGCCTCTATTTCTTCCGCTTTCGCCTCCATAATGGTTTCCAGAGAGGCCTGCTTGGCCTCATTTTCCGTCTTCAGCGTCTCCAGCTCCGCGTATTCCGCCTCCAGCCGCTCCTCCTTGGCCTGGATTTCCTCCTTCACAGCCACATAGACGTCCAGCATATCTCTATCATATTCTGAAATCTGAGAAATATACTCTACGCTGTTCAGCAGCTCTGAAATATTTTCCGCGGAAAACAGCAGGTCTACATATTCCGTATCCCCCCGCTCATACATATACTGAATCCTGACCTTCATCGCCTCATACTGCTGACGCTCATCCTCCTGAGCCGCCTCCAGTTCCTGCCGGGTCTGTTCGATTTCATCCTGCTTCTCTTCCATCTGGACTTCAATCTCTCCCAGCGCTTCCGTCACCTCAGACAGCTCCTTATCCAGTTCTTCTATGTAAGCCTCCAGATCAGATTTCAGAGAATCCAGCTCATTTAACCTGGAACGGGTTTTGCTGATTTCTTCCTGAATCCGGTCAATTTCCTCCCTGGCGCCGTCAATGGTCGCGGCAAACACCGTCGCTCCGGCAGTCAGCACCAGCAGAATCAGTATCATTGCTCCGATACGTTTCTTTTTCACCTGAAAATCCTCCTGTCTGTTTCTCCAGCCATCATGCCTTTAAATGCTTTCTTACAGAAAAAACACTTCCAAAGAAGCCAATCCCCACGCCCAGTCCCAGCGCCATGGGAATCAAAACCGCCATAATCTGGCCCACCGGCAGGAACACAAAAAGACCTGACAGCAGCTGCAGGCGGTCCGCAGCATAGCGCACCAGGTTTTCATAAATATAATAAATGACCGCCAGAGGAATCGCTGCCCCGATCAGGCCGATCAGGATGCCCTCCACGATAAAGGGCTGGCGGACGAAAAACTTCGTGGCGCCAATCAGCCGCATAATCTGGATCTCTTCACGCCGCACTGAAATGGACAGGCCGATGGTATTGGTAATCAGGAAAACCGCCACAAAAATCAGAACCGCCACGATGGCCACCGAAACATAGCTGATAATTTTATTGACGCTGGTCAGCCCCCGCACCGCGATTTCTGAATAATTAATTTTCCGGATGCCCGGAATTTCCTCCAGATACCGGACAAATTCTGTCTGATCCTCCACATGATTCAGATATATTTCATAAGAGGCGGAAGCCGCCAGCGGGTTATCCTGGGCAAAGCCCTCCGCCAGCTCTGTTCTGCCGTCAAAATATTCATCCTTAAAGTAATTCCACGCTTCATCAGCAGAGATGAAAACCATCTTTTCCACCTCCGGCCTCTGGCTGATTTCCCCGGCGATTTCCTCCATCTTCGCCTCATCGTAGGAAATATCCTCATCGAAAAAGATGGTGATGCCTACTGTAGTTTCCGCTTCCTTTACGATATGGCTGAAATTCACAATAATAGAATAGAAAAGCCCCAGCAGAAATATGCTGGCGCATATCGTTCCAATGGATGCCAGAGAAAACAGCTTGTTTCTCGTAATATTCTGAAATCCCTGCCTGAGACAGTAGAAAAATGTACTAATCCTCATGTGTGTAACCGCCTTTTTCCTCATCGCTGACAATCTTCCCAGATTTCATGGCGATAACCCGCTTCTGCATCTGATCGACAATCTCCCTGTTATGCGTGACCACAATAACCGTCGTCCCCTGCCGGTTGATCTCCTCCAGCAGCTTCATGATCTCCCAGGAGTTTTCCGGATCCAGATTTCCTGTAGGCTCGTCCGCCAGCAGGATTGCAGGCTGGTTCACCAGCGCCCTGGCAATAGCCACCCGCTGCTGCTCGCCGCCGGACAGCTGCCGGGGATAGCTTTTATACTTCCCTGCCAGTCCCACCATATTCAGGATTTCCGGCACCCGCCGCCGGATCTGCCTGGAAGGAGCGGCCACCACCCGCTGGGCAAAGGCTACATTTTCATATACGCTCCTGTCCTTCAGCAGACGGAAATCCTGAAATACCACGCCGATATTTCTGCGGTACATGGGAATCTTTTTCCGCTTCATCTTCGTAATATCCAGTCCGTCTACGACAATGGAACCGGAGCTGGGCTCCAGTTCCTTTAAAAGCAGTTTAATCAGAGTAGACTTCCCGGAACCGCTGTTTCCCACAATGAACACGAACTCACCCTGCCGAATATGGAGACTGATATCGCGTATCGCCCGGGATCCAGTCTCATATGTTTTGCTTACGTCTTCCAATGTTATCATGTATCTGTCCCTCTGCTGCGCTGTTCTCATTTTAATTGTTCAGGCTTTCCATATAATTCATATATTTGACTACCATCAGCGCAATCTTAAATGTGATCGCGTCTTCAAATACCCTCAGATCCAGGCCTGTGCTTTTCTGCAGCTTATCCAGACGGTACACCAGCGTGTTCCGGTGAATGTACAGCTGCCTGGACGTCTCGGATACATTCAGATTATTCTCGAAAAATTTATTGATTGTAGTCAGCGTCTCCTCGTCCAGGTCGTCCGGCGATTTCCCGTCGAAGATTTCCTTAATGAACATCCGGCACAAAGACATGGGCAGCTGATAGATCAGACGGCCGATGCCCAGGTTATTATATGCCACCACATGCTTGTCGCTGTAAAAGATTTTACCTACGTCCAGAGCCATCTTCGCTTCTTTATAGGAGCGGGACACCTCTTTAATTTCATTGACAATCGTTCCGTAAGCCACATGTACCTTGGTCATGGCTTCTGTATTCAGCATGTCCAGGATCACCTTTGCGGTTTTCTCCATATCCTCATAATTTTCATTCGGCTTCAGTTCTTTTACCAGAATGATATTTTTCTCATCCACGGCAGTGATAAAGTCCTTGTTTCTGGCCGCGAACAGACTCTTCACCGTCTCCAGCGCCGCGCTGTCGTTTTCATTTTTGGTCTCTATCACAAAAACCACCCGGCGCACGCTGATATCGATATGCAGCTTCTTCGCCCGGTTATAAATGTCTACCAGCAGCAGGTTATCCAGCAGCAGGTTTTTAATGAAGTTATCTTTATCAAAACGTTCTTTGTAAGCCACCAGGAGGCTCTGGATCTGGAATACCACAACCTTGCCCACCATGTACACATCGTCGCCGCTGCCGCGGGCCAGCAGGATATACTCCAGCTGATGCTCGTCAAATACCTTGAAAAATTGATATCCCTGTATTACCTGGCTGTCTGCGGGCGAATCCACGAATGCCATAATGGTCACTTCATGATCTTCAGCATCGGGGAAGGTGGTTGCCAGCGCCTTGCCTTCTGTATCGCAGACACATAAATCCACCCGGGTAATTCCCTTCAGTCCATCGATGGTGCTCTGAAGAATTTGATTCGAAATCATCTTTATACACTCCTTATCCTGAAATTTTGTTTCCCCAAAATTGTTCCCTATTATATTCTATACGAAAAGTCCAAAAAAAAAAAGAGGAAATGCGTAATTTTTCACATTTCCTCACAAAAATTACCGGTTGGATATGGTGATTTCCGTGGATTTATCAAAAAGATGAATCCTGGTCGTATCCAGGCAGACCGCGATGGTATCCCCCGGCCGGGCCTCTGACTCTGTGCCGGTCCGGGTGATAAAACCGGTATTGGATACCTGGAAATGGAGAAATACCTCCGTTCCCAGCATTTCATATACCTGCACCACTGCTTCTACCCTGGTATCCGGATTTGCAGCCACAAATTCACGGTCTGTATGGATATCCTCCGGCCGGACGCCGCAGACAATTTCCTTGCCCGCATATCCGCCCTCCAGCAGAGGCGCAGACCGCTCTTCATTGAGCAAAACTCTGTGGTCACTGAAGCAGAGTACCGCCCGTTTCCCGTCCTGCTCCACCCGGGCCTCAAACATATTCATCTGAGGCGTACCCATATAACCTGCCACAAACTTATTCGCCGGCTTTTCATACAGCTCCTCAGGCGTACCGATCTGCTGAACCACGCCGTCATTCATTACCACGATCCGGGTGCCCAGATCCATGGCTTCCCTCTGGTCGTCCGTCACATAGATCACAGTAGCCCCCAGCTTTTCCTGAACCCTTTTTATCTCCCTGCGCATCTGGCAGCGCAGCTTTTCATCCAGGTTCATCAAAGGCTCGTCCAGCAGGAATACCTTGGGATCTTTGGCCATAGCGCGTCCCAGGGCCACCCGCTGCTGCTGCGCGCGGGTAAGCGTCCTGGGCTTTTTATCCAAAATGGATGTAATATCCAGGATTTCTGCTGCCCGGCGGATTGCCTGATCCATTTCATCCCGCCCGATATTCCGCATTTTCAGCCCGAAAGCCATGTTTTCATAGGCCGACAGATTCGGATAAAGCATATAGTTCTGAAAAATCATCGCTACATCCCGCTCCTGGGTTTCCAGATCGTTCACCAGGCGATCCCCAATATAGATTTCACCGGCCGTAATATCCTCCAGCCCCGCGATCATCCGCAGGATCGTTGACTTACCGCACCCTGACGGTCCTATAAACACCACAAATTCGCCGTCTTCAATCTCCATGCTGAAATCTTTTACCGCTATAAACCCGTTGGGAAAAACCTTGCTGATGTTTTTCAGTGACAAACTAGCCATATTATTTCCTCCAAATTACATTTTGAAGGCAGCGCCTTCTACTCCCTTTTACATGTATGTCAATCATACCTTACCGGGGTAAAAAAAGCTATGGGGCAAATGAATAAAAAAACATTTGCCAGTTGTTTACTTTGCCCACGAATTTTCAGGATTTTTTCAATCATATGTGATATGACTAAAGCTGTGGGGATTTTATTTCCAATTACTGTGACAATTCCATAAAACCTTCTCCCAGAACTTCCCTGGCATCGCTGACAATGACAAAGGCTCTCGGGTCTGTCTGGGCGGCAATCTGTTTCAGCCTGACGATTTCCTTTCTGGAAACCACGCAGAACAGAATCGGCCTGTCCTGTTCCGAATACATTCCTTTCGCATAAATATTCGTAACGCCCCGATCCAGCTCCGCCATCAGCCGGGCGGCAATCTCTTCGTACTTTTCAGATATTATATAAGCCTGTTTTGCGAATTTCCATCCCTCTACCATGGCGTCTGACACCTTTCCCACGATAAAAACCGCAATAATCGCATACAGGGCATAGTGAACGCCAAATACTGCCGCCCCGGCCAGGACGATCATCCCATCCAGGACCATCATGATTTCCGCCACGGAATACTGGGGCATCCACCGCCGGAGCAGGGCTGCCAGCAGGTCTGTCCCGCCGGTGGTGGCATCGCCGCCCAGCACCAGGCCAAACCCTGCGCCGGACAGGGCGCCGCCGAAGACCGCTGTCAGCAGCAGGTCGTCCTTCACAAATATCCATTCCGGCATCACGCCCAGAAAAAAGGAAAGGGCCGCCGTAGCGTACAGCGTCTTCACTACCGGCTTAACGCCCTGAAGCCGGAAGGCCGCCAGGAAGAGGGGGATGTTCAGCACAGCGGAGCTGAGCCACAGGGGAATGCCTGTCCCCATCGCCGTTTCGCTGAGGCTTTTAATTAAAATCGCCAGGCCCGAGACGCCGCCTGTAACAAGCCCCGCCGGGTCATAGATACATTTTATCGCAAAAGCCATCACCATTGTTCCCACCGTCATCCTGGCATAATCCATCCAGATTCGTTTCTTTTCTGTCATGATTTCCTCCTGATCCCAGCACGCCATGCCGGCGTCCTGCCGTTCAGGACGCCGGTTTACAGCAAAATATCTTCAGGCCTGAACATCCCGTTATCCCGGCACAGCAGCACCCGAAGCACGCCGTTTTCATACTGCCTTACATAGTAGCAGTGATAAAAAATTCCCTTTGATTCCATTCCGAGAATTTCATGTGCCGTTATTGTATCAAAATATACCCGGGTATTGCAAGGCCCTACCAGATAAATCATGGCTTTTCTCTGATGCACCTCCTTTACCATCGTGAGACGCTGGCCCGGCCGGTATCCTGGCCAGCTGGCGCCTACCTTTCCTCCTAAATCCTTAAAAAAATACTCTTTCGCGCAGCCTTTTTTCTGCATAACCTTGACCCTCCTGCATGATATTTTCATTCTATTTTGGAATGTATCTTGATTTATAATAAGTCACATTACAAAATATTAGAATACAAATTATAACGCAGAAGCAACAAAATTTTTACAAATGAACCGGCGAATTGCGGGGATTTATGACGTTTTTCTTACCCGGCACAAGGATAATGTCTGATCAGCATTGACTGTAAACCCCGAAATGCCTTCCAGCCATGCCGCCCGTCCTTCCATCCGAAACCAGGCGCAAAAAGGCCCCATATTTTCCAAACAGGTTCTGTATGTGGATGTAATCATCTCGATACTGTCCGTCTGATAAAAAATATTTTCCTTCTCCAGCATATATTGATACTGCCACGGCATCGTATTTTCAGAAAGCGTCAGGCCGGATATAAACATGTCATAATCATCCCCTGCCCATGCTTCTTCCCACTGTTCCGGCCCCAAAATTTCCAAATCCACAGAAAATCCTACCGCCTCCAGCATCACTGCAAAAAACTGAGCAACCTCTTCGCACTGAGGCAGCTTTTCACTTTCCACAATAATTTTTACCGGCGTCCCGTTATAATCGCATCTGGACAGATAAACCCGGGACAAATATGTGTCATAGCTGGTCATCGACCTGGCGTCAGCTTCGCTGTAACCGGCAAATCCCGGCGTGACCGGCCAGAGCCATTCCTCCCCTCCAGCCAGTACAGAGTCACAGATCAGCCTGCGGTTAATGGCATACCAGACGGCCAGACGGGCATTTTTATCATGGAACACTTTTCCTTCCTGACAGACAAAGCCGCTCCAGCATACCGCATCCGACTCTTCCGTATAAACCACAATTTCTTCTTTCTGTTTCAGCATCAGCATCTGCTCCGCCGTAATCTCCTGAACAATATCCGCCTCATGCTCTGTCAGCTGCGAAATGCGGTACGCGTCATCTTCTATGGTTCGAAATACCATCCGGTCAACGTTTGACAGCCCTTCTTCTTTCCCCCACCATGCGTCATTTCTGTCCAGACAGAGCCCGGTTTCTTTATCCCAGTATGCAAAAGCAAACGGGCCGCAGCCGGCCGGCGCCGCAAAATACCGTTCCGCGCCCATACGTTCAAAATCATCCGGCGCTATCATATAAATATGCTGCACCAGCTCCGGCAAAGAGGAAACCTCCGCAGAAAAATGAAAAACAACTGTGTATTTGTTAACGGTTTCCACCTCCTGAAGTTCCCGAAAATAAGCGGAAAAAGACTGCGGCGCTTTTTCACGCAGGTAGCGGAACGTAGTATCCACAGATCTGGCATCAAACTCTTCCCCATTATGAAACCGCACATTCTGGCGCAAAGTAACAGTCCATTTCCGCCCGTCGTTTTCCCTCTCCCATGTCAGAAACAATCCCGGTTCAAAGCTTCCGTCATCGCTGGCATAAACCGGCATGTCAAAAATCAGCGGCAAAATCGTATTTGCCGTTCTGGAATCAGATAATATGGTGCTGTCCAGCGATCTCAGTTCCTGCGGCAGCACAACTGTCAATACATTTTCTTCCTGCTCTTCCTTTGCCGCCTCCGTTCCATTCTGTTCTCCGGCGGAACATCCTGTCAGCAGCATTCCGGCACTCCACAAGAAAAACAGCAGCCAAACAGCACCTTTCATCCTATCACCCTTTCACTCAAAATCCATTGTTGCTAATTCATAAATAGCATCTCCATATATCTTGCTCATTAATACAAGGTCGCTGACCGCCATTCGTTCATTTACCACATGGCAGTAATCATAGCCCCACGGAAAGATCGCGCCAAACCCGCAGATATTCGGCACCACTTTCGCGTATGTTCCGCCTACGGAACGGGGCGTGGAATCCAGTCCGGTATGTTCTCCGTATACCTGGCTTAATTTGCGGATTAAAGGAGAATTTTTATCCCGCATAACGCCGGGGCTGGTTCTGGATTTTACTACCTTAATCTGCAAAGAGGAAAGCGCGCGCTCAATCTGCGCCACAATTTCTTCCAGCGGATAGTAATACGGGCGGTACATTTTAAAAACGGCATAAAAATCTTCATCATTCAGCTTAAAATAGGTATTGCTGAACGTAAGCCATCCGCTGATGTCCTCATGATCCAGCCCCATGGACTCTCCAAAATATTCCATTCCTATTTTTTCTTTAAATAAATGGATAATCTGTCCGGTTTCTCCCTTTAACCCGATTCTGTCCAAGAACATAATCAGCTGGGACACCGCGTTCTGAGCCAGGCGGGGCGTATAGGGATGCCCTGTCACCCCAAGGGAGGTAAAGTGAATCACACAGCAGGAAGCCTCCCGCTTCTCTGTCTCAGCGCTAAGCCGCCATCCGGTTTTTTCTGCGAAACGCTGAAGCTTTTCCAGAATTTCCGAAGCAGCGCTTTCATCGCCGGCCAATACATCAGCAGTGCAGTGATCCGGAATATTTCCGGTTACAGTGCCTCCTTCCATTGAAATCAGCCTGGGAACTCCATCACAGCTATTTTCAATTTTTTTCGCTACATATACCTGGGAATTGGGCCTCTCCGCAAAGGAGACCGGAAATTGGGCATCCGGTGAAAAGCCGGAAAACGGCGCTCCGCATTTTTTTACATAATACTGCATATCCCGCATTCCGCTTTCCTCATCAATCCCGAATACCATCCGGATTTTCCGGCGGACAGGCAGGCCCAGCTCCTTAATTGCCAGCAGCCCATACAGCGATGCTATCCCCGGCCCTTTATTATCCAGTGCGCCGCGTCCCCAGATTTCCCCTTCGTGAATCTCTCCGGCAAAAGGCGGATAAGTCCATCCCGCCCCTTCTTCCACCACATCCATATGAGAAAAAATCCCGATAATTTCATCTCCTTCTCCATATTCCGCATAACCGCACTGTCCATCCACATTTACGGTTGGAAAGCCCATGGTACGGCAAATTTCCAGTATTTTATCCAGCATTTCCCCGCAGGCTTTGCCGTATGGCGCCCCTTCCTCAGGCGCACTGTTTACGCTTCTGATCCTCAGCACCTCCTGCAGAACCGCTGTCATCTCTGAGGTATGGCTGTCAATAAACTGGCTGATCTCCATTCTCATCTTCTTGTCTTCCTCCTTTTATTTTTTCCTGATTTTCATTGCCTTATCATTTTTCTTCAGCGCATACAAAGCCAGGGAAACCGCGATAATTCCATAGCAGAGAAATACTCTGAAATATTCTCCATAGGCTGCGTCTCCCAGAACAACCGTTGCTGCCAGCGGCGTAATAAAGAATAATATATGAAACAGCGCCGTTCCTGTCAGCACCTGCCTGATCTTCGCGCTTTCCAGAGAGGCGCCTCCTACCAGCAGCGCCGCCACCGCATAAGTACCTACATTTTCATGGCTGGAATATGTCTGGAAGTTCCCGATATTCTGCAGATAAATCAGCTGGCCCCACGCTGCAAAAACCATGGACAGCACCGTGGCCGACCTGCGTACTTTATCCACATGGATCCCCGCGGCTGTAGCCACACTCATATTATTTCCGACAGTACGGATATCCTGGCCCAGCTTGGTTCGCTGAATATAAACGGCCAGCAGGCAAAAAGCCCCAATCAAGCATACCGTAACCACTGGAATGCGCACTGTAAAAAAGATATCCGCAAATGGCGGAACCGCTTTCATCAGCAGCCATACCAGCAGCGCGGCTCCCGCAGCCGTCCAGAAGCCGGCAGTCTTTTTCACCGATGCTTTCGCCGTCAGTCCCCGTCTTTTTATCCCATACAGCCACACAGCAGCGCCGATGAGCAGACACACCCCAACTGTCAGAAGCAAAAAGAGGGCAAAGTCAATCTTCCATATATTATCCAGCGCATATTTCGTTTCTTCATGCAGTTCAATGGTATTCCGCAGCCCCACATATGTCGTTTCACCGCTGTTTCCGGTAATTTCCAGCATAATTTCCGGATTTGTCATCGGAATCAGCGCGCCAACCATAAAGATAAAAATAATATTATAAGCGCCGCCGGCAGCATATCCGAGTATCATCCCGGTGATCATTTCCTGGCCTTTTACACGGTTAAACAGGTTTCCTACCAGATACCCAAACACTATGGCAATTCCGGTAGCGATCAGGCCAGCCGCCATAAAGCCTGTGATTCCGTCAATGCTCCAGTGCGTCACCAATATATAGCCGATCTGGGCCGCCATGGCCCCCAGGACAATTCCAAAATTAAGTCCCATCCCACACATAACCGGAAAAACCAGCGACAGTACCAGCACGACATTTCTGGTCATCCTGGAAACCGTTTCTGTCGCTACATAGCCCCAGGACTGACCGGAAATTTCGATTCCGATCACACAGATTACCGCAAATATAATCGGTACTATATTTCTCCGAACTGCCATAGCAAACTGTTCTACTCCTCTTTTCATCCCGGTCACCTCCTTCTGCTTTGCAGCCCGGTTTTTGTCAGCGCGTATATAATGACTCCATTCTGAATCACTTTCCGGATTTCTTCAGAAATCGTGCCATCCTGAATCAGCGCGTTTGCGACCGGCGTTGCCAGAGTCAGCAGGCTCTGGAAAAGAATGACGCCAATCACCACATGAGATACCCTTGCTTTCTTTGGCGTCGCTCCTCCGATCAATATCGCGGCCATCGCGGGAAAAGCCATCATCAGCGGCGCTGTGTAAAACTGATAAAAGCCATAGCTCTGGGCATAAATATTAATGCCTATCGCTGCCAAAACAGTAGAAATCATAATGCCTACAGTCCGGATCTGATTACTGTTTACCCCAAGCGATTCCACAAATTTCGGATTTGCTCCGCTGCACCGCATCATCACCCCATATTTTGTCCGGGTAAAAACCCAAACCAGCAGGCACATCAGAGCGAATGCCAGTAAAATCCCGGTGGGTATGGCGAAGTCTTTCCAGATAACGCTGTTCTGAAACCACCCCAATTTCTGAAAGTCCACTTCCAGAAAATGATCCAGCACCATAGCATAATTATCTTCCAGCGTAAGGGTGCTTCGTAATCCTTTTCCTGTCATAGGCCAGGTAAGCTTTGTATTGGAAAAAGGCAGGAGAAGCCACATCAGAGACATCAGCGATACCATGGAAAACGCCA
>CALWQE010000038.1 GCA_944383605.1 uncultured Lachnospiraceae bacterium | reverse complement strand
CATTTCATCTGCCAATGGCAGAGCATTACTCGCTCCTGATTTCCATATATGCGCCATTTGACGCATATAGAATTATACTAGATTGATCGGTCAATGTCAATGCCTTTTTTCCATTTTTTCACCGATTCTTCATACAGATCCGTCCCGTCCTGATCAATTACAACGATTACCGGAAAGTTTTCTACCTCCAGCTTCCGGATTGCCTCTGGCCCCAGATCCTCATAAGCGACTATTTCAGACGCTTTAATCCTCTGGGAGAGGATGGCGCCGGCCCCGCCTACTGCGGCAAAATAAACTGCGCCTGTCTTTTTCATCGCCTCTTTTACTTCCCGGCTCCGCTTTCCCTTACCGATCATACCGGACATTCCCTGCTCCAGAAGAAGAGGGGTATATTTATCCATCCGGCTGGCTGTCGTCGGACCCGCTGAACCGATGGGCCTGCCTTCTCTGGCCGGGGACGGGCCCATGTAATAAATAATCTGGTTCCTGATATCAAAAGGAAGTTTTTCTCCTTTCAGGAGCGCTTCATACATTCTTTTATGGGCTGCGTCTCTTGCTGTATAGACAGTGCCGGTCAAATAAACATAATCTCCCGCCTTCAGACCGCGCAGCGTCTCTTCTGCCAGAGGCATACTGATATATTTGTCCATATTTTATCCTTTCTTTATGCCGGGAGCCGGCAGCATGCGGCACGGGATTCTGACCGCTGACGGGCGCCCGCCAGACAGTATCCGGATCCCCAGTGTGCCGGCATATTCCTATTTCACATCATAATCTGCCTGAACCGGCGGAAGCCTTTCACAGCATTCTCGTCACATGCCGGTTCACATGGCAGCATATATTTACCGCCACCGGCAGCCCCGCAATATGGGTGCCAAAGGTTTCAATGTTCACACCCAGGGCAGTTACCCGGCCGCCCAGGCCGCCAGGCCCTATGCCCATACCATTGATTTTTTCCAAAATCTCTTCTTCCAGCTTCCGGATATGGGGAAGCTCTGACCGGACGTTCAGGTTTCTGGTCAAAGCATGCTTTGCCATCAGCGCGCATTTTTCAAAAGTGCCGCCGATTCCTACCCCCACTACCATAGGCGGGCAGGCGTTGGGGCCGGCGTCCTTTACCGCTGTCAGGATAGCCTCTTTTACACCCTCGATGCCATCGGCCGGCTTCAGCATAAAGATCCGGCTCATATTTTCGCTTCCAAACCCCTTGGGCGCCAGCGTAATTTCCACCTGGCTGCCCTCCGCCATTTCATAATGAATGACTGCCGGCGTATTATCCCCGGTATTTTCCCTAAGCAGCGGATCGCCTACCACCGATTTTCTCAGATATCCTTCTGTATATCCCTGACGTACCCCCTCCTGAATGGCTTCTGTCAGAGAGCCGCCCTCAAAATGGACGTCCTGCCCGATTTTCATAAAAATGACCGCCATTCCCGTATCCTGACAGATCGGGATCATATCCGCCGCCGCCACAGTCAGATTTTCCTCCAGCTGCTCCAGCACCTTCCGGCCTACCGGGGATTCCTCTCTCTCCCGGGCTTTGCAGAATGCGTCCCGCATATCCTCAGCCAGAAAATGATTGGCCTCGATACACATATCCCGGATTTCCCGGGTAATCTGATTCACCTCTATTGTTCTTATCATCCATCTATCCTCGGCAAACTGCCCTTATATTTCTTTTGTTATTCCAATCTATTTCTCATCATTTTCAAACTGGTTTTCCAGTTCCTTCATCATAGCGTCGGAATCCTTTTTCTGATTCTCCCGCACCTTGGCGATGCCGGCTACCGCCACTTCCGGATCCATCTCAATCAATTTTACCCCTGAGGTGATACGGCCCAGCATGGAAATATCGGAAACATTCATCCGGATAATCAGCCCCTCTGTGTTAATCAGCATAATCTCCTGCTCATCCTGAACAGCCTTTACTCCCACGATGGTTCCGGTCTTTTCGTTAATCTTATAACATTTTACACCCTTCCCGCCCCGGTTCTGGGGAGTAAATTCCTCCATCAGCGTTCGTTTTCCCATGCCGTTTCTGGATACGAACAGGAGAGAGGTGCCCTGGGTATCCAGCTGCATACCCACTACCTCGTCGCCATACTCCATTTTCATGCCGATAACGCCCATGGAAGTTCTGCCCGTAGGCCTTACATCCGTTTCATGGAACCGGATACACTGCCCCAGTGCAGTTACCAGAAGGATATCTTTCCGGTCGTTTGTCGCCTTAACCTCAATCAGCTCGTCATCCTCCCGCAGGGTAATCGCCTGCAGGCCGGATTTCCGGATATTCTGATAATCTGTGATGTCGGTTTTCTTTACCATTCCCTTCCTGGTAGCCATAAAGAGATATTTTCCTTTTTTATACTCCCGGATGGGGATGACAGCGGTAATCCGTTCTCCCGGCATCAGCTGAATCAGATTGACAATCGCCGTTCCTCTGGCGGTTCGGCCCGCTTCCGGGATCTCATAGGTCTTCAGCCGGTAGACCCTGCCCTGATTGGTAAAGAACATCATATAATGATGGGTAGTGGTCATCATCAGATCCTCAATGAAATCCTCATCCAGCGTCTGCATCCCCTTGATGCCCTTCCCGCCCCGGTGCTGGCTCTTAAAGTTATGGATGGACATTCTCTTAATATATCCCAGCCGGGTCATGGCAATTACCACCGGCTCGTCGGGAATCAGATCCTCATCCATCAGCTCTCCTTCATCGTAGCCGATTTTGGTCCTTCTTTCATCTCCGTATTTTTCCGCGATAATGAGAATTTCTTCTTTAATTACGCCCAGCAGCTTCTTCTCATCGGACAGAATGGATTTTAAATAAGCGATTTTTTCCTCCAGCTCCCGGTATTCTGTCTCCAGCTTTTCCCGTTCCAGGCCTGTCAGTGCCCGCAACCGCATATCCACAATCGCCTGGGCCTGAACATCGCTCAGCCGGAACCGCTCGCTCAGCCGTTCCTTTGCCTCCTGGGCAGTCCGGGAGCTTCTGATAATGCTGATCACCTCATCGATATGGTCCAGGGCAATCAGCAGGCCCTCCAGGATATGAGCCCGTTCCTCCGCCTTATTCAGCTCATATTTTGTCCGCCGGGTCACGACGTCCTTCTGATGCTCCAGGTAATAATGGAGCATCTGGGACAGGTTCAGCACCTTTGGCTCCCGGTTTACCAGCGCCAGCATAATAACGCCGAAGGTATCCTGGAGCTGGGTATGCTTCAGCAGCTGGTTCAGCACAATATTTGCATTGACATCACGGCGCAGCTCGATTACGATCCGCATACCGGAACGATCAGATTCGTCCCGGAGATCTGTAATGCCGTCCACCTTCTTTTCCTTTACCAATTCGGCGATTTTCTCAATCAGCCGGGCCTTATTTACCATGTAGGGAATCTCTGTCACCACGATCCGGCTTTTCCCGTTGGGCATCGTTTCGATATTGGATACGGCCCTCACCTTAATTTTGCCCCGGCCTGTCCGGTAAGCTTCCTCGATACCGTACCGGCCCAGAATCTCCGCGCCGGTGGGGAAATCCGGCCCCTTCACAATCTCAAGCAGCTCGTCTATGGAGGTTTCCCTGTCCTCCATGACATAATTGTCAATAATCTTTACCACCGCGCCAATGGTTTCCTTCAGGTTATGGGGCGGAATGTTGGTGGCCATGCCTACCGCAATGCCGGAAGTTCCGTTTACCAGCAGGTTGGGATACCGTGAGGGGAGCACTGCAGGCTCTTTCTCCGTTTCATCAAAGTTGGGCGTAAAATCAACGGTATCTTTATTAATATCCGCCAGCATCTCCATGGAAATCCGGCTGAGCCGGGCTTCGGTATAACGCATCGCTGCGGCCCCGTCTCCGTCCACTGAGCCGAAATTGCCATGGCCGTCCACCAGCGGATACCGGGTATTAAAATCCTGGGCCAGCTTAACCAGAGCTTCATAAATAGAACTGTCTCCGTGAGGATGGTATTTACCCATGGTATCGCCGACGATACGGGCGCATTTCCTGTGAGGCTTGTCAGGCCCGTTGTTTAATTCGATCATGGAATAAAGAATCCTTCTCTGCACCGGCTTCAGGCCGTCCCGGACATCCGGCAGGGCCCTGGCCGCGATTACGCTCATGGCATAATCAATATAGGAATTTTCCATGGTCTCCTTCAGATCCACGTCATGAATCTTGTCAAAAATATTCTGATCCATTTTCTTTCCTCCACCGGCTTAAATATCCAGATTTTTCACAAATTTGGCGTTAGCCTCGATAAATTCCCTTCTGGGCTCTACCTTATCTCCCATCAGGGTCGTAAAGGTCAGATCCACGTCCGCCGCGTTTTCCTCTTCCATTGTCACCCGCAGCAAAATCCGTTTTTCCGGATCCATGGTAGTCTCCCAAAGCTGCGAGGCGTCCATTTCTCCCAGACCCTTATATCTCTGGATCTTATTGCTGCTGTCCCGGCCGATCTCGGTCAGAATGCTGTCCAGCTCCTCATCGCTGTAGGCATACCACACCTTTTTATTTTTCTCCACTTTATACAAAGGCGGCTGAGCCAGGTACACATATCCCTGCTTAATCAGCTCCGGCATAAACCGGTACAGGAAGGTAAGGAGAAGGGTGCTGATATGGGCGCCGTCTACGTCGGCATCGGTCATAATAATAATTTTATGATAGCGCAGCTTGGTAATATCAAAATCCTCATGGATGCCGGTTCCGAAGGCAGTAATCATCGCCTTGATCTCTGCGTTGGCATAAATTTTATCCAGTCTGGCCTTCTCCACATTCAAAATTTTTCCCCGAAGGGGAAGAATCGCCTGGGTTGCCCTGGAGCGGGCAGATTTTGCGGAGCCGCCTGCCGAATCGCCCTCCACAATATAAATTTCACAGTTTTCCGGGTTTTTATCTGAGCAGTCCGCCAGCTTTCCCGGCAGAGCCATCCCCTCCAGAGCGGTTTTCCTGCGGGTCAGGTCTCTGGCTTTTCTGGCCGCCGCCCTGGCTCTCTGGGCCAGGATCGCCTTGTCGCAGATGACTCTGGCTGCCTGAGGATTTTGCTCCAGATAATAGGTCAGCTGCTCGCTGACGATACTGTCCACCGCGCTTCTGGCATCGCTGTTTCCCAGCTTCTGTTTGGTCTGTCCCTCAAACTGAGGATCTTCTATTTTCACGCTGATAATCGCCGTCAGCCCTTCCCGGATATCCTCTCCGGACAGGCTGGCCTCGCTGTCCTTCAGCAGCTTGTTCTTTCTGGCGTAATCATTAAAGGTTTTGGTCAGCGCGCTCTTAAAACCGGCCAGATGAGTGCCGCCTTCGGGCGTGGTGATATTATTGACGAAGCTGTACACACTTTCGTTATAAGAGTCATTGTGCTGCATCGCCACCTCTACCAGGATTTTATCCCGTTCTCCCTCGCAGTAAATAATATCCTCATAAAGGGGCGTCTTGCTCTTATTCAGATACTGGACGAACTCCTTGATGCCGCCCTCATAGTGAAAGGTTTTCTCCTGTCTGGGTTCCCGTTCGTCCCGGAGCGTAATTTTCAGTCCTTTGGTCAGAAAAGCCATCTCGCGCAGCCGCTGCTTCAGAATATCAAACTCATAGACGGTTTCCTCAAAAATTGTTCCGTCAGCTTTAAAGGTAACGGCAGAACCATGCTCTGATTCCGGGCATTCCCCGATTTTTTTCAGTTCTCTCGTCACATTTCCTTTTTCAAACCGTTCTGTATAGATATTCCCATCAATCCTGACTTCCACCTCCAGCCAGTCTGACAGGGCGTTTACCACTGACGCGCCTACGCCGTGAAGGCCGCCGGATACCTTATAGGCGCCGCCGCCAAACTTACCGCCTGCATGAAGCTGGGTAAAAATTACTTCCACGGCAGGCCGGCCCAGCTTCGGATGGATTCCCACCGGCATACCCCGGCCATTGTCCACAACTGTAACTGAATTGTCCTCATGGACAGTCACCTGGATCTCTGTACAGAAACCAGCCAGCGCCTCATCCACAGAATTATCTACAATCTCATATACCAGATGATGAAGTCCCCGGCTGGATGTGCTGCCGATATACATACCGGGCCTTTTCCGCACTGCCTCCAGCCCTTCCAGAACCTGGATTTGATCTGCACTGTATTCTGCGCTCATAAATACCTCCGTTTCACTTTCTATCACTCATTTTCACTTATTACCGTTCCGTTCGCCACTTTGAAGACTTGATCCATATGGAACCGGCTGTTTACAAAATCGTCCAGACCTGTACAGGTGATCAGCGTCTGGATGTGGGTAATGCTGTTCAGCAGCTGGTTCTGCCGTCTGCTGTCCAGCTCTGACAGGACATCATCCAAAAGAAGCACCGGCTCGTCCCCGGCAGTTTCTTCCACCAGCCTGATTTCTGAAAGCTTCAGGGCCAGAGCCGCAGTCCGCTGCTGGCCCTGAGAGCCGTATTTTCTCACATCTGTTCCGTTAATGAAAAAACAGATATCATCCCGGTGGGGCCCTGTCAGAGTAGACTTCTGCCTGATATCTTTTTCTCTGCCCGCCTCAATGACAGCTTCCATGGCATCCTCCGACACATTGGGCTCATAACGGATCTGAATCTGTTCCTTTCCTGCGGTCAGATCATAATGAACCTTCTCCATCACCTGATTCAGTTTTTCAGTAAACTTCCGCCTCTCCTGGATAATGCGCCGGCCATAGCGAACCAGCTGCATATCCCAGACCTGAAGCGTATCCATCGTCTCCGGCCGGAAGGAGAGATCCCGCAGCAGCTTATTGCGCTGAACCAGCACCTTATTATAATTAGACAGGTCGCTGGTATAGATCCGGTTCAGCTGGCACAGCTCCATATCCAGAAAACGCCGGCGCTGAGCCGGGCCGTTTTTGATAATGCCCAGATCCTCCGGAGAGAAAAAAATAACGTGCGCGATACCCAGCAGTTCACTGGCCCTGCGGATCGGAACGCCGTTTACCGCCACGCCTTTGGAACCATTTTTTTTCAGGTGCATATCCACCCGGTAATCCAGCCCCTTCCGGCTGAAAATCATCTTCAGATGGGATTCCTCTTTTTCAAACTGAATCATTTCCCTGTCTTTGCTGCCCCGGTGAGATTTGGTGGTGCAGCACAGATAAAGCCCTTCCAGGATATTGGTCTTTCCCTGGGCATTATCGCCGTAAAAGATATTGGTGCCGCTGTGAAGGGGCAGGCTCAGCCTGTCATAATTCCGAAATCCGCTTACATCCAGAGATTTAATGATCATGGCCCTGAATCCGGATGGAGCGTCCCTGATATTCGATTACGTCCCCGCTGTACAGTTTTTTTCCTCTCTGAAGCTCCGGCTGGCCATTGACGCGAACCTGGCCCGCCTGGATAACCGTCTTGGCCTCCACGCCGGACTGGACGGCGCCGCATAGCTTCAGCGCCTGGCCCAGCTTAATGTATTCGTCTCGCAGTCTGATTTCTTCCATTTTGTTCCCTTACCCTTTCTCAGTTTGTGACCGGATTAAAATTGACCGGAAGGATCAGATAAATATAATGCTCCTCCTCATCCCGGATAAAACAGGGCGCCTTTGCGTTAATCATATAAAGATCCACTTCCTCGTCATCGATGACCCGGAGGGCGTCGATCAGAAATCTGGGATTAAAGCCGATCATAATATCTTTTCCCTGCTTGCGGATCAGAATATCCTCTTTCATGGAGCCGATAGTGGAATTGAGGCTGATTTCCAGCCGGTGGTCGTCAAAATCCAGGATGATCGGCTTCTTATCATTCTCCCGGATCAGCAGTGTGGAACGCTCAATGCTGTCCAGCAGCTCTCTTTTGTTGATTCGTATTTTCGTTTCATAATCGCTGGAAAGCATCTGATTGATCCGGAAATATTCTCCCTCGATCAGCCGGGAAACTACTACTGTATCGTCAAATTCAAAGGAGATATGATTTTTGGTAAAGTAGATCGTCATATCTTTTTGGGCATCGCCGGAAAGGATTTTGCTGATCTCGTTCAATGTCTTCCCCGGCACGATCACCTTCTGGTCAGGATAAATGTCCTTCAGCTCTACATTTCGGATCGCGATCCGATGTCCGTCCAGGGATACGACCTTCAGCTGGTTTTCATGTACCTCAAACAGCTCGCCAGTCATGATCTTGTTGGTATCATTGGCGGCGATGGAAAAAATGGTCTGTCTGATTACTTCCTTTAAGGTAAACTGAGACAGGCAGATATAGCTGCTTTTTTCAATATCAGGCAAATAGGAAAATTCATCTCCCGGCTGTCCGGGAATGCGGAATTTAGAATTTTCACAGGTAATGGTCATCAGGTAATTGCTGTCTGTTTCCAGTGTAACATCGCTGTCGGGAAGCTTGCGGATAATTTCGGAAAACAGCTTTGCATCAATGGCAATTTTGCCCCGCTCCAGGATATTGCCTGCAATCGTGGTTTCAATGCCCAGCTCCATATCATTGGCGGTCAGCTTCACACTGCTTTCCTCTCCATCGATCAGAATACAGCTTAAAATAGGCATGGTTGTTTTAGAGGGAACAGCTTTCAGTACAATATTAATGCCGTTTAACAGGGCAGATTTGGAAAATATGATTTTCATGGATTGTGTATAACTCCTTTCGGCCATATAGGAAGGAATAATAATATCTTTTCAGCAGTAATAGTAATAGGGGGTGTGGATATGTGCATAAGCACGGTTTACCCGCCAGCTTTCAGCGTTTCCGGAAAGGATAAGTATGTGGAAAGCTTCACGGAAGCTTAGGGATAACCTTTACGTTATCCACAATGGAAATTCCGGCAGATTTTATCCACGCCCCATCCACAGCCTTTGCACAGGGCGATGTGGATAATCTGCACGGTCAAATGCGGGCTTTATGCCCCCGGCGCTAAGGCTGGCTGGTGCTGATTTTTTTCTTTAAAATTTCAATGGTGTTCTGAAGGGTCTCGCTGGTTTCCAGCTCCTTCTTGATCTTGTCATAACCATGCATAACGGTAGTATGATCCTTGTTGCCCAGATATTTGCCGATCTGCTGGAGGGGGATATCGATCATATCCCGGCATAAAAACATAATGATCTGCCGGGGATAGGCAATATCCCGGCTGCGCTTGGATGAAGCCAGATCAGCTGTGGTAATATTAAAATGATCCGCTACGATTTTGATAATCCGTTCCGGCGTAATTTCAAGAGCCTGATTGGGGGATATGTAATCGCGAAGCACCTCAACTGCCATATCCAGGTTGATTTCCTTGCGGTCCAGGCGGGAAAAGGCAACCAGCTTCGTCAGGGCTCCTTCCAGTTCACGGATATTGGATTTAATATTTTCCGCGATATATTTAATGACTTCATCGTCAATGTTGAAACCTTCCAGTTCCTCTTTCTTTCGCAGAATGGCGATACGGGTTTCATAGTCCGGCATCTGAATGTCTGCGGTCAGCCCCCATTCAAAACGGGAGCGAAGCCGCTCCTCCAGCGTTTCAATCTCTTTGGGCGGACGGTCGGAGGAAATAATAATTTGCTTTTTCGCGTCTTTCAGCGCGTTGAAGGTATGGAAAAATTCTTCCTGGGTGCTTTCCTTTCCGGCGATAAACTGGATATCATCGATGAGAAGGATATCGTTATTCCGGTATTTCTCCCGAAATTCTGTATTTTTATTATTGCGGATGGCGTCAATCAGCTCGTTGGTAAAAACCTCGGAGGTAACGTACATTACCTTTTTGGAGGAATCGTTTTTCAGCACAAAATTCGCGATGGAGTGCATCAGGTGGGTTTTGCCCAGTCCTACATCGCCATAAATAAAAAGAGGGTTGTAGATTTCTCCCGGAGATTCCGCTACTGCCAGAGCCGCCGCGTGGGCCATACGGTTGTTGGCGCCTACGACAAAGGTGTCAAAGGTGTATTTGGAGTTAATATTAATATCCCGGTGGGGGACAGCCGGGGCGGAAGAATCTTTTACGGCGGGCTGCCCCTGCTCAGGCAGCACAAAAACAACAGTGCCGTGAATGCCGGTTACTTCCTCAATCGCCAGCTGGAGAAAAAGGGTATATTTTTTCTGTATATATTCCAGACCGTATTTTTCCCCCGGATAGGACAGATAGATCTGATCGCCGTCTACGGCGCAGGGTTCCAGGGGAACCAGCCAGGTTTCATAGGAAACATGTGAGATTTCATGCTCTTCTTTCAGGTATTGTAAAATTTTCTCCCAGTTTTTTTTCAGTAGTTCCAACATCGTTATCACCCCACCGGATTTCATTTATCGTGTGAAGTATGCCAAAGAGCATACATATTTTATTCTACTACAAAAGGATTATTTATTCAATTCTAATTTTGAATCTGGAGGATTTTGGACACATTATAAATAGGAAGAAATGATTTTCAACATTGCCGGGATAGAAAAAATGTGGAAGATGTGGATAAGGCGGGCAAAAAAGTGGGTTATGCACAGAAAAAACAGACTGTGGAAAAGAGTTATACACAGCAATACCCATGTAAAATCAAGGATTTTGAATGAAATTATGGAAAAATCCCGAAGTTATCAACAAGTTATCAACAAATTGTGGATAACTTTCCCACCGTGCATAACGCAGGGGGCAAATGTGGAAAAGCTGAAAAAAACGGTGGACAGCCCGGTTTTTCCGGAATATTTGAAAAAAACAGCTTGACGGGGCAATTCATTTTTACTATAATTATAATGCTGTTTTCTATGATGGAATTGTAATAAACATACGGATAGAAGGAGGTGTTGTGAAATGAAGATGACATTTCAGCCGAAGAAAAGATCCAGAGCAAAGGTTCACGGATTCAGATCCAGAATGAGCACAGCTGGCGGAAGAAAAGTATTACAGGCCAGAAGAGCAAAAGGAAGAAAAAGATTATCAGCTTAGGCCGCAGTTTTGTGGCCTTTTGTTTTCTGCGGACAGAGGAAAATGAAGAGACTGAACGCTTTAAAACAGAACGCGGATTTTGTCAGGGTATATCAGAATGGGAAGTCCTATGCCAACAGGTACCTGGTGATGTATCTGCTGAGAAATGACCAGGACAGTATCAGAGTTGGGATTTCAGTCAGTAAAAAAGTAGGGAACAGCGTGGTCAGGCACAGAGTAAAGCGCCTGATCCGGGAAAGCTGCCGTTTAAACCAGTATCGATTTGAACAGGGCTGTGATTTGGTAATAATAGCGAGAAAAGACGCGAAAGGGAAAACTTACAGTGAAATTGAGGGCGCGGTAACGCACCTGGCGAGGCTGCATCATATTCTGCGCAGCGATGAATGAAACGGATGAGCGGGCAATGAAGTATATTTTTATCTTTCTGATCCGGATATACCGGAGATTTATTTCGCCGCTGAAACGGTATCCTACCTGCATTTATGTCCCCACCTGTTCGGAGTACGCGATACAGGCGCTGGAGAAATACGGCTTTTGGAAAGGCGGTTTTCTGGCGGTCAGGAGAATATTGCGGTGTAATCCCTTTGCGAAGGGCGGGTACGATCCCGTTCCTTAACTCACAGTATCTAGGAGGATATTCCAGTGATTTCGATTGTATTGACACAGTATGGCGGTTCCATATTAGGCCCCATCGCCAGAGTGCTGGGCGTGATTATGGACGCGATTTTTAATTTCTGCAGCATGATCGGCTTTGAAAATATCGGTCTGTGCATTATTTTGTTTACCCTGGCGGTAAATCTGATTTTACTGCCTCTGACGGTCAGGCAGCAGAAATTTACAAAGATGACCGCGGTGATGAATCCGGAGCTTCAGGCCATCGCGAAAAAGTATAAGAATAAAAAAGATCAGGATTCCATGATGAAGCAGAACGCGGAGCAGCAGGCGATTTATGAAAAATATGGCGTCTCTCCCACCGCAGGATGTCTTCCGCTGCTGATTCAGATGCCGATTCTGTTTGCTTTATACCGGGTTATTTACAATATTCCCGGCTATGTAACCGGAGTGAAAAATGCTTTTATGGCGATCGTCAGCCTGGTGACAACGCAGACAGGGTTTACAGATAAGCTGATGACCTTTGCGGAAACCTACAGTTTAGATAAGTATGACTACACCGGCGCCACAGCGGACTCGCTGAACCGGATTGTAGATTTATTTTATAAATTTAACAGGGCGGACTGGAGCGAATTTCTGGAGGTATTTCCCGATATTGCAGAACAGGCCCAGCCGCTGATTGACAGAGTGATCCATATGAACTCTTTTCTGGGCGGGATTCACCTGTCCGAAGCGCCGGGGTTTGTCCCGAATATCGCCTGGATCATTCCCATCCTGGCCGGACTGAGCCAGTGGTACAGCGCAAAGCTGATGGCGGGCACCCAGGTTTCGGCAGCCGGCGAGGACAATCCGATGGCTGCTTCGATGAAAACAATGAATATTTTCATGCCGATTATGTCTGTGGTGATCTGTATCTCGCTGCCCTGCGGCGTGGGCCTGTACTGGGTGGCCAGCAGTGTAATTGGCGCCGCTATGCGTCTGGCTGTCAATAAATATATGGATAAGCTGGACATGAATGAAATCATGAAGAAGAACCGGGAGAAGCAGAATAAGAAGCGGGCGAAAAAAGGCCTTCCTCCGATCAGTGAAAACGCCAATCGGAATACCCGGAACAATTATAATAAGACGATCGCGGAGCTGGAAGCAGAAGCGAAAAAGAAAAATGAACCTCCGAAGCCATCTGTCAAAGTGGACAGCACGAAGTACTATGAAGAAAGGGGCATCAAGCCGGGAAGCATCGCGGCCAAGGCCAGAATGGTGAAGGAATATAACGAAAAGAACCAGAAGAAGTAATGAGCATTTGTGGAGGTTGTGGTAATGGAGTATAAAGAATTTTCCGCAAAAACAGTGGAGGAAGCAGTGACAAAGGCGCTGCTTGAATTTGGGACAACCAGCGAGCATGTTGAATATGAAGTGGTAGAGAAGGGAAGCGCCGGCCTGCTGGGCTTTATCGGCTCCCGCCCCGCGGTCATCCGGGCCAGGGTAAAGGAAAATATCGAGGAGCTGATGGAAGAGGAAATCTTCCCGGAGAAGAAGGAAGAAAAAAAGGCAAAAGAGCCCCAGAAGACAGAAAAAACAGAGCCTTCTGTTTCCGTCCAGGTTCCGGCAGAGACAGAGGCATCTTCACCGGTGACAGAGACAGCGAAAAAATTCCTGTCTGAGATGTTCCGGGCGATGGGGATGGAAGTTACAGTCACATGCCATTATGACGAGGGAGAAAATGTGCTGGATATTGATCTGGCGGGAAAGGACATGGGTATTCTGATCGGTAAGAGAGGACAGACCCTGGATTCATTGCAGTATCTGGTAAGCCTGGCGGTCAATAAAAAGAGAGAGAACTATATCCGGGTGAAGCTGGATACAGAGAATTACAGAGAAAGAAGAAAGGAAACCCTGGAGACTCTGGCGAAGAATATTGCCAGCAAGGTGAAAAGGACGAAGCGCCCGGTATCTCTGGAGCCGATGAACCCTTATGAGAGAAGGGTGATCCACGCCGCCCTTCAGAATGACAAATATGTGCTGACCAGAAGTGAAGGGGAGGAGCCTTACCGGCATGTTGTAATATTCCTGAAGAGAGAAAGGTATCACAAATCCTGACGGGAGGGTTTATGATGAGGTGAAAACCGTACTGTTTCCTGGAAAAGGATTCAGTACGGTTTTTGTGCAGCAAAGGACAGGAATCAATCATCACCGGCCCGGATTTTACGCCGGGACGGGCGGGCCAGAGAGTCTGCAGCAGAAAGGAAGGATTCAGGCAGGTGACAGAGATGTATCATGATACAATAGCGGCGGTGGGAACCGCCATGACTCAGTCAGGTATCGGGATTATCCGCATCAGCGGTGAGGAAGCCATTGAGGTGGGAGACAGAATTTTTCGATCGAAGAAAAAGGACAGGCGTCTGTCCCAGGTTCCTACCCATACGATCCATTACGGATATATCGTGGATGGAGATCAGGTAATCGATGAAGTTCTGGTTTCTGTGATGAAAGGGCCTCATAGCTATACCGCGGAGGATGTGGTGGAGATCAACTGCCACGGCGGCGTCCTGGTGATGAAACGGATATTGGAGCTGGTACTGCGAAGCGGCGCCAGGCCGGCGGAAGCGGGAGAGTTTACCAAACGGGCTTTTCTGAACGGAAGGATGGATCTTTCCCAGGCGGAGGCTGTGATCGACCTGATTAATTCCAAAAATGACTTTGCCATGAAAAGCGCAGTGAAGCAGCTGTCAGGCACACTGTCAGAAAAAATCAGGCAGCTGCGGGAAAAGATTTTGTATGAGACTGCTTTTATTGAATCAGCTCTGGACGATCCGGAGCATTACAGTATGGATGGCTATGGGGAAAAGCTGTCTGCGATTCTGGATGGACTGATGCTGGAGATGGGCATGATGATTTCCGGCGCGGATAACGGCAGGCTGCTGTCGGAGGGCATTCGGACGGTCATTCTGGGAAAACCCAACGCAGGAAAATCTTCCCTGCTGAATCTGCTGGTAGGAGAAGACCGGGCCATTGTGACGGAAGTAGCGGGAACGACGAGAGATACGCTGGAGGAGCAGATTTTGCTGGATGGCATTGGCCTTCATATTGTGGATACGGCAGGCATCCGGGATACAGAAGACATTGTGGAGAAAATTGGCGTGGGAAAAGCGCTGCAGCAGGCGGAGGAAGCGGATCTGATTTTATATGTGGTAGATTCCTCTGTGGAGCTGGATGAAAACGATATGCAGATCATTCAGATGATACGGGATAAAAAGGCTATTGTGCTGCTGAATAAGTCTGATCTGGAGGGTGTTATTGACAGCGACAGGCTATGCAGGCTGACAGACAAACGGGTGATCACCTTTTCAGCCCGGGAAGGCTATGGGATGATGGAACTAAAGCATGCCATCCAGGATATGTTTGATCAGAGCGAGCTGGCGCTGAATGACGAGTGGTGCCTGACCAGCATCCGGCATAAGCAGGCGATGCAGGACGCTTATGAAAGCCTGCGTCTGGTAAGACAGAGCATAGAGGATGGAATGCCGGAAGACTTTTACTCGATTGACCTGATGAATGCTTATCAGCAGCTGGGAACGATCATCGGAGAAGCGGTAGAGGACGATCTGGTGGATGAGATTTTCAGTCAGTTCTGTATGGGAAAATAGGACGGCATGACAGACCGGAAAAGGGATGATAAGATGGAAGAGAAAAAAAATCTGGAAGAATATTATGACGTAGCAGTGGTGGGAGCCGGACATGCCGGCTGCGAGGCTGCGCTGGCGGCTGCCCGGCTGGGGCTGGAGACCATTATGTTTACTGTCAGCGTAGACAGCATCGCCCTGATGCCATGCAATCCGAATATAGGGGGAAGCTCCAAAGGCCATCTGGTACGGGAAATTGACGCCCTGGGCGGTGAAATGGGAAAAAATATTGATAAAACCTTTATTCAGTCCAAGATGCTGAACCGGTCCAAAGGGCCGGCGGTTCATTCTCTGCGGGCCCAGGCAGACAAACAGGACTATACCAGGCAGATGCGGTTCGTACTGGAAAATACCGATCATCTGACGATCCGTCAGGCAGAGGTTTCTGAACTGATGGTGGAAGATGGGGTACTGAAAGGAGTTAAAACATATTCCGGCGCGGTATATCACTGTCAGGCAGCTGTTTTATGTACGGGTACATACCTGAAGGCCAGATGTATTTACGGAGATGTGAGCAGCGCTACAGGGCCGAACGGCCTGCAGGCAGCCAATCATCTGACGGATTCTCTGAAAAAGCTGGGCATTGAAATGATGCGCTTTAAGACCGGGACGCCGGCCAGAGTAGACAGAAGAAGCATTGATTTTTCCAAAATGGAAGAGCAGCTGGGAGATGAGAGAGTCGTCCCCTTTTCCTTTTCCACAGACCCGGATTCCATACAGAAGGAGCAGGTTTCCTGTTGGCTGACCTATACCAATGAGGAAACCCATAAAATTATCCGGGCCAATCTGGATCGTTCGCCTTTGTTTTCCGGCGTGATCGAAGGAACCGGCCCCCGTTACTGTCCCTCTATCGAGGATAAGGTGGTAAAGTTTGCCGATAAAAACCGGCATCAGATTTTTGTGGAGCCGGAAGGGCTTTATACCAATGAGATGTATCTGGCGGGTATGTCCAGCTCTCTGCCTGAGGACGTCCAGTATGCCATGTACCGCACCGTACCAGGGCTGGAGCATGTAAAGATTGTGCGGAATGCCTATGCCATTGAGTATGACTGCATTAATCCCAGGCAGCTGAAGGCGTCTCTGGAATTTAAAAAGATTAAAGGACTGTTCAGCGGCGGCCAGTTTAACGGAAGCTCCGGATATGAAGAGGCGGCTGCCCAGGGGCTGATCGCCGGTATCAATGCGGCCAGGTATATCCAGGGAAAAGAGCCTGTGATACTGGATCGTTCTCAGGCTTATATCGGCGTGCTGATTGATGATCTGGTGACGAAAGAAAATAAAGAACCCTACCGGATGATGACATCCCGGGCAGAATACCGGCTGCTGCTGCGTCAGGACAATGCAGATATCCGCCTGACCGCTATCGGCTATGAGGCCGGTCTGGTCAGTGAGGAACGGATGAATTATGTAAACTGGAAGATCGAAGCCATTGACAGAGAAGTCAAACGGCTGGAGGAAACAAAAGCAGGAGGCGGAGAGGCAGTTCAGACATTTCTCAGAGCGCATCACAGCGCGGAGCTGAAAAGCGGCGCTTCTCTGGCTGAACTGATTAAACGTCCGGAACTGGATTATGAGATGGTAAAGCCGCTGGATCATAACCGTCCGGAGCTGCCGGAGGATGTGCGCGAACAGGTAAATATTCATCTGAAATATGAGGGATATATCAGAAGGCAGCAGCAGCAGGTGGCCCAGTTTAAGAAGATGGAGGAGCGAAAGCTGGATCAGCATTTTGATTACAGTAAAATCAGCGGCCTGCGCAGGGAGGCTGTCCAGAAGCTGAATCTCTATCAGCCTGCTTCCGTAGGTCAGGCTGGGAGAATTTCCGGCGTCTCCCCGGCTGATATCTCAGTTCTGCTGGTTTATCTGGAGCAGTCCAGACACCGTCATGGAGATAAAGAGGGACAGAAGGAATGAGTAATGTGGACAGAGAGGATCTGATAGAAGTATTCCGCCAGGCAGAGCTGCCCTGCGGCGAGAGAGAAGCAAAACAGCTGGTAACTTTTTACCAGATGCTGATTGAGAAAAATAAGGTAATGAATCTGACCGCTATCACAGATTTCCGGCAGGTGGTTTACCGCCATTTTCTGGACAGTGTATATGGCGGAAAATATATCTGCGCAGAAAGAGGCGGTTCTCTGATCGATGTGGGAACCGGCGCCGGCTTTCCTGGGATTCCGCTGAAAATCTGTTATCCGTCTCTGCGGGTAACGCTGATGGACTCTCTGAATAAACGGGTAGGATTTCTGCAGGAAGTAATTCAGGAATTAGGGCTGACCCAGACAGAGGCTGTTCACAGCCGGGCAGAGGATCTGGGAAAAAATGGAGCCTATAGAGAACAATATGACTGGGCTGTATCCAGGGCTGTGGCCAATCTGTCAGTGCTGGCTGAATACTGCGTTCCCTTTGTCAGGCCGGGCGGATATTTTCTGTCTTATAAAGGCGGCGATGTGGAAGAAGAATGCAGAAACGGCGAAAAAGCCATTGAGATATTGGGCGGACAGCTGGAGGAGGTAAAAAGATTTTCTTACACTGTTGCCGGTGAGGAAGGAGAAGAAACCTATCAGAGAACCATTTTGATGGTGAAGAAGGTGAGGAATACGGGAAAGAAATATCCCAGAAAAGCAGGAGTACCGGGAAAAGAGCCTTTGCAGAAATAAATTGGTATTCATTTTTGTTTCATAGGAAACTGCGTTCCCTATGAAACAAAAATGTTCCGCAGGATTCTTTTTTACAGAGCGTGTCTGAAATTTAACTGATATAAGCTTTTAGTATTTCTGCTGTCTTTACCGGCTCTTCGATATGAGGAAAATGCATGGCGTTGGGGATCAGGTCGGATTCTACAGCGGGGTTGATTTCCCTGTATTCAGCGATGGTCTGTTCTATTTTAGGTTCTGCGGTTCCGCCAAGAATAATAATCGTATGATTGATTTTCTTTAATGCGGATGTTACAGGAATATGGGTATAGTTGCCCTTCATGCTGCTGAAAAGATATTTCGCCGCAGAGTTGCCTAAATGGGACGCTTCATGCATCGCCTGGATTTCAATGGATTTTATTTTTGCCGCATTATAAAATTTATTTGCCTTTAAATCGGTCATGATAGAAAGCTGAGAATGAAGCCCATTATAAAGCATCGTTCCGATAATGGGCAGTTCAATCAGCTGTTTTAATATTTTATTGTATGTGGAAGGTACCTTGCAGCTATCTGAAATTTCTTCCGGATTAATCATTACAATATGATGAAACAGCTCATCATGGTAGACACAGGACATCAGCGCCAGAGACGATGCATTTCCGCTGGAAATCACATCGCAGCGATGGCCGATGATGTTTTTCACAAAATCGGTGATGAGCTGGACATAGAGAAAATTCGTGTAGGTAAAGTTCGGTTTTTCTGAACGTCCGCATCCCAGCAGATCAATGGTATAAACTGTGTGATCTTTTACCAGTTCTTTTTTCAGCATTTTCCATTCAAAATCACTGGCAGTTGAATTTAATTCGTGAATCAGAAGAACAGGATTCCCTTTCCCTTCTTTGGTATAAAAAATCCGGCCAAATCTCCAGTTAAAATACTGATCATTATCATTTGAGAGCATATTTCGGGATGTAGCAGATAAAAAGGTCAGTTTATTGGCTATCGAAATGGAAGCCAGGGTAAGACCACTGAGTAATATGATCTTATGCATTCTTCTTTTTTTCATATAAATTGCCTCCAAAAAAAATTAAAACATGCTCATAACCGAATAGACGCGCTGCAGCTTTGCGCCTCCTAAGACAGGCAAGTGCTCATCTTTGCTTTTGACTGGCATCATACGAAGAGAGGAACTTTCCTGATTCGATTAAAATGTTCCGATATAAATACAATAACATAAGTAAAAAAAAACAGCAACTGAAAATGTTTCACGTGAAACATTTTCCTCTGAAATATTGATTCCATATATAGCATTCCATTTCAATCAATGCTATAATATACAATAAAAGTCTGAAATCGACTTTGTTCAAAATGGGCCTGCGTCTTTTGGGGCGGCGTATATCAGCAAAAGGAAAGTTGAGATCAGGTCTTGCACCAATGTGTCGTAAAACCTCTTGCCAGGTGAGACTGGTCTGGGGGCAGAAGCAGATGAACAGGATGATTTTCTGGGAAAATCCGTTGTCAATCTGTTTAAATGAGAATAGTGGCCGAGAGCGTGTGTGGGAGGTTAAAATGGGACGAATTATTGCGGTTGCGAATCAAAAAGGAGGAGTCGGAAAGACGACTACAGCGATTAATCTGTCTGCCAGTCTTGCCGCCATGGGGAAAAAGGTTTTGACGATTGACATGGACCCTCAGGGAAATACCACCAGCGGTCTTGGCGTAGATAAGAATCGTCTGGATCATACTGTCTACCATATGCTGATTGGCGAAGCAGGAATCGAAAACTGCATTCTGAAAAATGTATTTGATGATCTGGATCTGCTGCCTTCGAATGTACAGCTGTCCGGAGCAGAAATTGAACTGATCGGAATTGACAAAAAAGAATATATGCTGAAGCGACAGGTAGATCAGGTGAGAGAGGAGTACGAATATATTATTATTGACTGTCCTCCTTCTCTCAGTATGCTGACAATTAATGCTATGACGACGGCGGATACCGTTCTGGTGCCGATTCAGTGTGAATATTATGCGCTGGAAGGGCTGAGCCAGCTGATTTACACGATTGAGCTGGTGA
>CALWQE010000037.1 GCA_944383605.1 uncultured Lachnospiraceae bacterium | reverse complement strand
ACTTAGAAAGGAGCTGCTATGTCCTATTGTGTAAAGTGCGGCGTGGAACTGGCTGATGATATCGCAGCCTGTCCCCTCTGCCATACGCCGGTCATTCATCCCGGAAGGGAGAAGCGTCAGGATATCGCGCCAGTTTTCCCCGTGGGACGGGAAGAGGTAGGCGCCATCCAGAATGATGTGGCCATGCTTTTCTCCATTGTCCTGGGTTCTGGAGCGGCAGCCTGTATCCTGCTGAATCTTCTGGTATTCCGCGCCGGCATCTGGTCTGCCTATGTGGCCGGGGCCTGCCTGATTTTATGGGTATTCAGCCTGCCGGTCATGTTCGCGCAGAAGATCCCTCCCCTTCTGGCGCTTCTGGCAGACGGAACAGTGGTTACTCTCTACTGCGCCATGATCAGCTGGCTTCATCCGGGCCGGGGCTGGTTTCCGGAGGTGGCCCTTCCTCTGATCTGGATCGCCGTGATTTTTATGGGAATCTTCGGCGTTTGCATGAAAATGATCAAAATGTCCATCCTCTCCCGGGCTGCTCTCTTTCTCGGCGAGGCAGGCATTCTGGTACTGCTGACCGAAGTGGTACTGAACCTCCATTTTCAGAGACAGCTTTCCGTCTCCTGGTCTGCCATCGCCGCCACATGCTGCGGCGTTGCCGTTGCCGCTCTGCTGACCGTACTGAAACGTTCCCGGCTGCGGGAAGAAGTACGGCGGAGGATGCACCTGTAGCCGGCTCAGACAAGCAAAAACCGCCGCCCGGAGATATCATACCTCTGGGCGGCGGTTCCAATCGAGTCAGAAAACTCAGTCTTCCGCGTCAAACTTAATCATTGTTTTCAGCTTATTCGCACCGTTGTCACGGAACTCACGGAAAGCAACCTCCGCATCCTTGAAGGAGTACAGGTCTGTGATCAGCGGCTCCAGGTTTACCTTTCCGGATTTTACGATGTCGATCAGTTCCAGGAAATCATCCTTCAGAGCGTTTCTGGAACCATAGATGTTCAGCTCTTTGGTCTGGATTACAGAGAACTTGAAGTCCAGGTTCTGTTTTGCCACGCCTACCAGAACGACTCTTCCCCGGTAAGCTGCCGCATCGATGCAGTTCTGGAAAGTGCTGGGCATACCCACACATTCCAGGCAGACATCAAAGCCGTTGCCGTTGGTGATTTCTTTTACCTTCTCGTCAAATACGCCGGGGGCATTGTTCAGGATCGTGCCGTCAGCGCCCATCGCTTTTGCTTTCTCCAGCTTTAACTCAGCGATATCGCTTACATATACCTCAGCGCCGAAGTATTTTGCCGCAGCCACTGCCAGGCAGCCGATGGTGCCGGTGCCAACTACCAGAACCTTGTCGCCGGCCTTTACATTCGCTCTCTTTACTGCGTGATAGCTGATGCAGAAAGGCTCGATGGCAGCCAGCAGCTTGGGCTCCAGGCCCTTGCCGGGATAGATTCTTTCTACCGGCATGGTAATATACTCATAAAAAGCGCCGTCTCTCTGTGCACCCATTGTTTCATTGGATGTACAGCAGTTTACAAACCCTCTCTCGCAGGAGTAGCATTTGCCGCAGTTGAAATAAGGATTTGCTGTTACGATCATGCCCTTCTCCAGGCCATATTCGTTGGGGCCAACCTCTACGATCTCAGCAGAAAATTCATGGCCGGGAACACGGGGGTAGGAAGCGTACAGGAAGGTTCCCTTATAGGTTCCCAGATCGGAACCGCAGATTCCGCCGTATAAAACCTTTAAGAGGGCTTCGCCTTCTTTTACCTGGGGCTTCTCACATTCTCTGATCTCAACCTTACCCGGTTCAGGAATTACGATGTACTTCATTTTTCTCACCTCATAAAAAATAAAATCATATGTATCGTGGGTCTCATATATTACTGATATATCTGTATTATATCACCTTATCTGAATTTTGCAATACCCTTCCGAAAGCTTTTTTCAGACTTCCCGGCCAAAGTCATATCCGCCACAGACAGCAGCTGTGAAGCAGCCGGTCTGCGGCCTGCATGGCTGAACTGCTGCAGAACCTTTATCAGATCAAAGAGTCCTGCTTCTCACACGGACGAATCTGTGTTAAAATGGACAGCAGTAGAAAGGAGCCTGTTATGTCTGTAAAAGAGAAACGCAACGAACAGCTGATGAAGGCAATCCGGGCCGTTCATTCCATTATCGAAAATGACGATATCGAAAAGCACCGTCAGTCCCAGGATCAGATCGGAAAGCTGCTGGGCATGGAAAAGCAGATTTCCTACCAGAGCGTTACGGTAGGCGATATCCCCGGAGAGTGGGTCCGTCCTGTCCGCCGCCACACAGACCGTCATATCATCCTGTACTGCCACGGAGGCGGATATTTTACCGGCAGCCTCCAGTACGCCCGGACGCTGACAGCCCGGCTGGCCATGAACACCGGCATGGATGTCTTCAGCTTTAATTACCGTCTGGCCCCGGAACACCCCTGGCCGGCTGCCCTGACGGATGGTGAGGCAGTGTGGGACTATCTGATGTACCAGGGCTTCGGCAGCCGGGATATAATCATCGCCGGCGACTCTGCCGGAGGAAATCTGGCGCTGGCCCTGACTCTGAAACTGATGGAAGAAAAACGCAGGCTGCCTCTGGGCCTGGTTCTCATGTCCCCCTGGACCGACCTGACCCTCAGCGGAAAATCCCATCAGACCCGGGCCGATTTGGATCCTGTCCTGAACCGGCCCTATCTGGACAGAGCCGTAGCCTATTACGCAAAAGGGCAGGATCTCCAGAATCCTCTGATCTCGCCTCTGTTCGGCGATTTCACCGGTTTCCCTCCGGTTTATATCCAATGCGGCGTAAATGAAGTCCTGCTGGACGACTCCGTCCAGCTGTACAAAAAGCTTTGCGCCAGCGGCGTCCTGTGCCGCCTGGACCGATACGCCGGGATGTGGCATGTGTTCCAGATGTCTCCCTTTAAAAAAGCCAACGACGCCATGGAACAGATCGGCGATTTCATTTTCAGCCTCTGCCGGTAAGCCGCCGCCTTCCGAAGCCGGGCTGCGAAAGAAACGAAAGCTAAAATGTTCCAGGTGCCAGGCCCCTGATTCCATTCCATGATGAAAGGACTGAAAAACTATGAAATACAGCGAAATCCTCCCCATTCTGCTGGCCGGCGGCGTTTTCGCCGCTGATCAGTACTGCAAAAGCCAGGCAGAAAAAATGTCTCCCGATGAGCTGCCCCGCAAATTGGGGCCTCTCCCTGTGATCCTGCGCCGTTCTCATAACAAAGGAATGTTTATGAATCTGCTGGAACAGCGGCCAA
>CALWQE010000036.1 GCA_944383605.1 uncultured Lachnospiraceae bacterium | reverse complement strand
CGGGAACAGATTGGACGGCTGGGAACCGGAACCAGATTTGCCCTGTATACCGCCGCCCTGGCTGCCATCCTGCTTTTCGGCACCTATGGGATCACCAATCCCAGCCAGTTTATCTACTTTCAGTTTTAACCGAATCGGGGAAACGGAATAGACGCAAAGGGTCTGTTCGGTTATGAGCAGGGAGCGAAGCGGAACGGGAAGATTCGTTTGACGCAGAGAGGGAAAAGGTGAGGAAAATAACAGAAAATGGTCAGGAAAAGAGAAAAAGAGCGGGCGGGCCGGCAGGCCAGGCTTTCAGGCTGGCCCGCAGGGGCGGGGCAATCCTGCTGGCGGCGGGATTGCTGTATGCGGGCATTTTTATGGCGGCCTTCTGCCTGCTGCCCCCTCTGTATGAAGATTCGTATCAAAGGGTAATTGTCCGTCAGTATGACAGCCTGAAAGAGACGGAAAGTCCCAGGGTGATCGTCCTGGGAACTTCTTATATTACCTTTTCTGCAGATACCGCAGTGATGGAGGAGGAGCTGGATATGCCCTGTCAGATCTTTGGCTGTCATGTGGGGATGGGGGTTCGATATTTTTTCGACCTGGTGAAGGATTTCATCGGGGAGGGAGATATTGTGGTGTATCCCATCTGGGAGGCGGACGTGAATTACTATGGGACAGAACTGATTATGACGGGGATTGAAGGACGGACAGACCTGCTGCTGAAAATGCCGCCGGGCGCTGTGAAGGGCGTGCTGGCCGGCAGCCGGGATATCATTACAAAAAAAATATACGAGCCTTTGCGGGACGCCATATTCCGGGGCGTGATAGATCAGGTGTCCGACCCGGAAGACCCGATCTATCATATCAGCTCTTTTGATGAAAAGGGGACGATGACTGCCCGGCGGGAGGAATGCCTCATTGACGACCCGGTGCCGGACGACCAGAAGGTAAGGTACAGCCAGGAAAACTATTCGGCAGAGTATATACAGTTTCTCAATGAATTTGACGCTTACTGCAGGGAAAGGGGCGCGTCCTTTTATCTGTCCTATCCCACGGTTCTGGATGAGGGGCTGGCGAACAGCCAGGAGGAGCTGGACGCCTTTGACGCCTGGCTGAAATCCCAGGCAACAGCTCCGGTCATCACCGATATCCGGGATACGGTGATGGAGCGGGAAGAGATGTATAACGCTGTGATGCATGCCAATTCCCTGGGAGCGGAGCGGTATAGCCGGATGCTGGCGGAGGATGTGAAAGAGGCTATTGCGCTCCGGCCTTAGGCAAGGCCGGAGGATTGTAGATATAGATCAGATAAATCAGAAAGATGAACAGGGGAAACTGAACTGGGATCAGAGAATAATCCATATTCAGGATAATCAGGATGCCCAGCCAGGAACCGACTGAGAAAAAGCTGCGGCGGCGCCAGATTGTATATATTACAATTAATACAATCAAGATAGTAAATAAGATGCCTGCCGGGATGGAATAGCGCAGAGCGTGGTTTAGAAAAACATTATGGCAGTTGTCTGTGATCCAACCTTCTGAACCATAGATCGGAATAGAACCAAAACGGAGACCGGTTCCTTTTGGATTTTCCAGAATAGCCTGCATCCCGCTGAACCAGATATATGTTCTATCCCCTAAAGTAGTCAGGTCGCGGACAGAGTTGATCCAAGACAGGAGCAGGGCAAAAAGAATCGCTATAAGGCAGAGGCCAATGATAACGTAGCGGTTAAGGCGAAAGCCTTTTCGGTAACAGCAATCGAAAAACCATCCAACACAGCCTAGTGCCAAGCCGGCAAATGCAGCCATGGTATTGCAAAGGTAAAGCGCTACTAGAAGCATAAGCATAACTATAACGAAATATCCTTTTTTTGGAAATTCTTTTTTTTGCTGAATGACAGCGAAAATACTCATTAAAAGGATTAAAGCATACTGGCTTTTATGTGGAAAAAGCCAACTACTGCGTAGGTCAGAGAAATTCCCATAATCCTGCGTAAGTCGAGAAAAATAATCCCAGCATATATTTAATGACTGAAGGCCATATCCGTACAAAAAATAGGAACAGAGAAGAGAAAGCACCATTATTAGTAAAAAGAAACGGAAAAGATGCAGTTGAGCAGTTTGCTTTGGTGACAATCCAAATATAAGAAAAAGCAGGAAGAGAAACCCAATGGTATAATGGATTTGATCCCAGTACCATTGGTTGTACAAACTGTTAAAGAAATAACAGATAATATTATAAAGGATGAGTAATCCGGTAAAAAGCAAGAAAAACTGTTTCGATATTTTATGACGGACATTGGCATAATTAAAATCCTTTGGATAAAATAAAAGGTACCAGCCCAACAGAAAAAGAATGGTAATATTGGGAAGGGTTAGCTGGATAAAGTAGTTGTTATTAGACAGTCGGGAATAGGCAGGAAAAAGTATTGTACAAGAAATCACTATTTTCAGTAAATATGCCAGACCAGTTGCCGGCAGTGTGTTTTTGGTATTAGTCAGATTCATAAAAATCTCCTTTTTGGAACGCTATTCCGTTAAATTAATATCTTTTTTACAGAATATCATGAGAGGTTATCGTATGTCAAGAAAGATGAGGATAGTTCATGAGACAATCCTGAAGCATCAGTACTGAATTGCGTATTACCTTGAAGTATGCTATACTTTTTTCGTAGATGCCAAAAATTCTGGAAACAAGCAGAAAGATCGGAGGAAACAGTAAATGTATCAAAGACGTAATCAGATACAAGAATTATTGGTCTGCCTGATCGATGCTGGATGTGTGGGCTGCAGTTTTATGTTGGCTGGTTTGCTTCGGTATGGTTCACTTTCTGTATTCAGTGCAAATACAAATATTACTTATGCTTTGGTCAGCATCATTTTGATTCAAATAGCAACCTTTTATTTTAGTAAGTTATACGAAAATATTTGTTTCAGAGGACCGCTGGCTGAATTTGTTAAAGTTTTAAAATATAATATTATTTTGATGATTTCACTTACCGCGTTTATTTTTTGCATAAAGAATGCTTTTGCATTATCACGGCTGACAGCGGGGTACCTTTGTATTATTAGCCAAATCACAATTTATGCTGTCCATCAGTTGTATAAATATTATATGACTCATATTTATCGAAACAACTCATCTACAAACAAGGTTTTGTTGGTAACAATAAAAAGCAGGTTAAAAACAGTGCTGCAGGGACTGAACAGACCAGAAGATTGGACTTATCAAGTAACAGCGGCTGCAGTGATTGATGCAGATCTAACAGGTGAGACGGTAGATGGAGTTCCTGTTGTGGCAAATAAAAAAAATCTGATGGAATATGTCAGGCATGAGGTTATTGACGAAGTATTTATTCATATACCAGATAATCGAAGCAAAGCACTAAAGCATATGATTCTGGAACTAGAGAAAATGGGCTTGGTTGTTCATTTAAATATTGATATGTTTGATTTAGGTATTGATGACAGCCGGAGAATTTACCGGATGGGAGATTATTATGCCCTCGTTTTTACAAGTCGGCTTTTCGATTATCGGAAAATATTACTAAAGCGTTGTATTGATATAGTGGGAGCTTTGGTTGGATTGGCGATAACAGCTGTGGTTGCGGTATTTCTTGCGCCTGTTATTTTACTGGAATCTCCTGGCCCTTTGATTTTTAAGCAGAAACGTGTGGGAAAGAATGGCCGGATTTTTGAAATTTATAAATTCCGTTCCATGTATGCTGACGCTGAGGAAAGAAAAGCAGAACTGATGGCAGAAAATGAAATGCAGGGGAATATGTTTAAGATCACAAACGACCCGAGAGTGACAAAAGTAGGACGTTTTATTCGAAAGTACAGCATTGACGAGTTACCTCAGTTCTGGAATGTATTGAAAGGAAATATGAGTTTGGTTGGCACTCGGCCACCAACAGTAGAAGAGTTCAATGCATATAAAGGATATCAAAAAAGACGTCTTAGTATTACGCCAGGTATTACCGGCTTGTGGCAGATCAGTGGCCGAAGCGACATTACCGATTTTGATGAGATTGTAAAAATGGATTTGGAATATATAGACAGTTGGTCAATAGGGCTGGATATTAAAATTTTATTGAAGACGGTTATTGCGGTATTTACAGGAAAAGGAGCCCGATAAAAATGGATGAAAGAATAAAATTTTTAAATATATCCGTGGATAATCTGACGATGGAGGAAGCGCTGGACAAAATTCAACAACTGATTGTCATGAAAGAAAATCAATATGTGGTAACACCTAACGTAGATCATATTGTAAAATTGGAACGGATACCTCAGTTCCGTCAGGCATATCGAGAGGCAGCGCTTGTATTGACGGATGGAAAACCTCTAATTTGGATTTCACGGCTAATGGGGCGGCCAATCCGTGAAAAAATATCTGGTTCAGATTTATTTCCTCGTATTTGTCAGATGGCAGCGGTAAAAGGGTATCGAATGTTTTTCTTGGGAGCGGCTCCTGGAGTGGCTCTGAAGGCAGCTGAACGATTAACAAAGACCTATCCTGGTCTGCAAATATGCGGGGTGTGGTCGCCGCCGGTAGGATTTGAGAAAAACCGACATGAGGTTCAAGAGATTATTAAAAGAGTAAAAGCTGCGATGCCAGACATTCTGATTCTAGCATTAGGAGCACCAAAACAGGAGTTATTCATATGGAAATATCGAAAAGCATTGGGAGTACCTGTATCAATAGCAGTAGGGGCAAGCATTGATTTTGCGGCTGGAACAGTAAAAAGGGCACCTGTTTGGATGCAGCGATGTGGTCTGGAATGGCTGTTCCGCCTGATACAAGAACCAGGGAGATTGGCCAGACGTTATTTAATTGATGACCCGCAGATTCTAGGCATTATAATACGGTATTGGAAGGATCGGAATCCGGAGAATATACAGGGGGATAAAAGGTGAAAATAGTTATAGATCTAACTTCTCTTGATGATAATTTTTCCGGAATTGAACGTTATGCCCATGATATAACAGTCAACTTACTCGAAAATGATCGAGAAAATGAATATATTTTGGTGTTTAAGCATCAAATACATGAAGATTTTCTGGGTTATATCGACATGAAAAAAGTTCATGGATATGTGCTGAAAAGAAACAAAAAACTGATCTTTTATCAGTGGATTTTGCCTCTGTTTTTAAACAGACTAGAAGCCAATTTGTTTTTATTCCTTGCTTTTCCAGCCCCTTTTCTCCTGCGTGGAAAAAGATTCTGGTATACGGCTCATGATATGGGATGTTTTGACTGCCCAGAAACAATGAAGAAGAAAATGGTCTGGTATTATCGTCTGCTGCACTGGAGCAACAGCAGAAGGTGTGATGGGATTATTACAATATCACAGTTCAGCAAAGAACGAATTATTTCTTGTCTCCACTGCGCGCCGGAAAAAGTTCATGTCATATATTGCGGTATTTCAGATGTGTTTTGTGCAGCAGGATATACAACAGATGAAAGTATGAAAAAGGTGCGTCAGAAATATAATTTGCCAGAGCATTATCTTCTCTGCTTGTCTACATTGGAACCACGAAAAAATATGATTTTGCTTTTGCAGGCATATTTAGAGTTAAAGCAGGAAGGAAAAATCAGCTGTGGTTTGGTACTGGCAGGTAGAAAAGGCTGGAAAATAGAAAATTTACTGCAGCGTATTCAGACAGAAGAAACCGGAAAAAAGGAAAATGAAAGCGGTGAAATGCGAATACAGCTGACTGGTTTTGTGGATGAAAAAGATCTTCCAGTGTTATATCAGATGGCGGATTGCTTTGTTTTTCCATCGTTATATGAAGGATTTGGAATTCCGCCGTTGGAGGCGCTGCAGATGGGAACTACAGTAATTTCATCGGATGCGCCAGCCATGAGGGAAGTCCTTGGGAATGCAGTATTTTATTTTAAAAATGGAGATAAAGAAGCTTTAAAGCAGACGATACTTCAGGCTTTGGCGGAAAAAGAAGATAGGCTGGCAGGGAAGAAAGCTACAGGAAAAGAACGATGCAGCCTGTTTCAATATAAAAAAGAAACTGAGAAATTGTTGAAGCTTTGGAAGGAGGAAATCAAATGAAATGTTACGGAGTCATTATGGCAGGAGGCGGCGGCACCAGGTTCTGGCCTCTGAGCCGGCAGGCGGTGCCTAAGCAGCTGCTGAATCTGAGCGGAAACGGGCTGATGATTAATGAAACCATTGAGCGGATCAGCCAGGTAGTCCGGGAAGAGGATATTTTTATCGTAACCAATGAGGCACAGGCAGAGACAATGAAAGATGTTGCCGCGCCGGGCGTCAGACGGGATCATATCCTGGTGGAGCCTTCCGGAAGAAATACGGCGGCCTGCATCGGCTACGCTGCTTTTGAGATAATCAAAAAGTACGGCGACGGGATTATGTGCATTTTTCCGGCAGATCACTATATCAGGGAGCCGGAAGTATTCGCGGGGACTCTCCGTCAGGCGGCAGAGTGTGTTCAGGAAGAGGACCGGCTGCTGACGATTGGCATCACCCCCTCTTTCCCCTGTACGGGGTACGGCTATATCCGGTATGACAAAAATGATTCAGGACAGGCTAAGCAGGTGCTGGAATTTAAGGAAAAACCGGATCTGGAGACGGCCAGGGAGTATGTGGCCAGCGGGGAATATGCCTGGAACAGCGGCATGTTCGTATGGAAGGCGTCAACGATCCTTAAAAATTTCCAGACCTACCTTCCCGAGGTTTACCGGTGCCTGTCTCAGATTGGGGAAGCTATGGGGACAGATCGGGAAGCAGAGGTGATACGGGAGATTTATCCCAGAATCCCCAGCATTTCCATCGACTATGGCATTATGGAGAAATCCCCGGATGTAAAGGTGATTCATGGAGAATTTGGCTGGAATGATGTGGGCAGCTGGGACAATATGGGCGTGCTTCATCCGGAGGATGGGCAGGGAAATGTGTCCTGCGGAAAGTCCGTTCTTCTGGATACGGAGGGCTGTATCGTGTACTCTGGAAAACGGCTGGTTACTGCTTTGGGAGTGGAAAATCTGATTATTGTGGAAACGGATGACGCAGTGATGGTCTGCGCCAAGGATCGTGCCCAGGACGTAAAGAAGATTGTAGAGGCGCTGAAGGAAAAGGGAATGACGGAATACCTGTAAAACAGCATGTTACAGGGAAAACGGGTTCCGGGAGTATGGGATGAAAATCATATTTTATATTTCCAGCCATGGATTTGGCCATATGGCCAGAAATGTGCCGGTAATCGCCGCGCTGCTGGCGGACAGCAGGGTTCAGCGTGTGTATGTAAGGTGCGCCGGGGCGCACCTTACCTTTTTAAAAGATAATATTATGACAGGGGCAGAAAAGCTGGCCTGCCTGGAGGAAGAAACGGATGTCGGCCATGATCCTTATCCTGGGACAATGGTTTTTGACCGGGCGTCTACAGAGCGGAAGGTACGCCGGTATATGGCGGGCTGGCCGGAACGGATTGACCGGGAAGTATCCTTTCTGAGACAGGAGGGGATCAGCAGAGGGGTTGCGGATATTGTGCCATGGGCGCTGCCGGCGTGCAGGCTGGCCGGCGTCAGGTCATTTTTTATCAGCAATTTTACCTGGAATGATATTTATCAGGATTATTTCGGGGAGGATATTCTGGAGCCGTACCGCCGCTGCTACGAGATGGCGGACAGGGCGCTGCTCTACCGGCTGGCGATGCCGGGGCTGGAGCGCTATTTCCGGTCATACCGCAGGATATCTTATGTATGCCGCCCTTTTTGCCGGGAACGGGCGGCGCAGATCCGGGCGGAGCACAGCCGTCCTGTCGTATATGTCAGCGTGGGGAAGGCTGTGAGCTTAACCGGGGAAATCCGGGCAGACGGCCTTCCGTATGATTTTATTGCAACAGAAGGGGTTCCGATATACGGGGATAATGTGACGGTGCTGAGCCGGGACATCCCGGATACCCATAATGTGATCCTGGCCTGTGATTATATGGTTTCCAAGGCAGGCTGGGGTACTATCGCAGAGGCTATGCTGGCCAGGAAGAAGCTGGCGTTAATCTCCCGGCCTACGGTGGCGGAGGATCGAAACAGTATCCGGCAGCTGAGGGCGCAGGGACTGTGCATGGAGATCGGAGAAGACGGGTTGAGAGATCTGGGCGGTATTGTACAGGCCCTGGAGCGGATGGAGCCGGGAGATTTTACCGGGTGTACCAATGATACAGATATCATTTGTGAGGAAATTTTAAACGAATCAGGAAAAGGCATAACCATTAGCCTGTAGGCAGGCTGACCTTGCCAGGGCATGACTGGGCATGATGGAAAAACAGATTTTGCCGCCGGCGAAAGCAAGCCTGGGAGAAAGCTTCCGGCTTGCATGGGAACAGAGAAAAAGGAAACAGGAGGAAAGCAGAAGATGAGTATTCGAGTAGGCATTGTAGGTTATGGAAATCTGGGACGGGGCGTGGAATGCGCGCTGAAAAACGCGCCGGATATGGAGCTGAAGGCAGTATTTACCCGGAGAAGCCCCAAAGCGGTATCTATCCTGACAGAAGGGGTTCCGGTACTTCCGGTTTCAGAGGCGCCGGGGATGAAAGAGGATATTGATGTGATGATTCTCTGCGGCGGCAGCGCTACAGACCTGCCGGAACAGACTCCTTATTATGCAGGGCTGTTTAATGTGGTGGACAGCTTTGACACCCATGCCAGGATTCCGGAGCATTTTGCCGCGGTGGATCAGGCTGCGAGAAAAAGCGGCAAGACAGCGGCGATTTCCATTGGCTGGGATCCGGGCCTGTTTTCCCTGAACAGGATGATGGCAGGGGCGATCCTGCCCAAGGGCCAGAGCTATACCTTCTGGGGAAGAGGAGTCAGCCAGGGCCATTCAGATGCGATCCGGCGCATTGAAGGGGTAAAGGACGCCAGACAGTATACCATACCGGTAGAGGAGGCTCTTCAGGCAGTTCGTTCCGGGAGCAATCCCGAGCTGACTACCCGCCAGAAACATACCAGGGAGTGTTTTGTAGTGGCGGAAGAAGGAGCCGACCTGGAGCGGATTCGTCAGGAGATCATAACCATGCCCAACTATTTTGACGAATATGACACCACGGTACATTTTATTAGCGAAGAAGAGCTGAAACGGGATCACAGCGGGATTCCCCACGGCGGTTTTGTCATTCATACCGGGAAAACCGGAGCCAGCGGCGAAAACAGCCATGTGATCGAGTACAGCCTGAAGCTGGATTCCAATCCTGAGTTTACTTCTGCGGTGCTGACCGCCTATGCCCGGGCAGTGTACCGGCTGAATCAGGAGGGGCAGACCGGGTGCAAAACGGTATTTGATATTGCGCCGGCCTACCTGTCCCCCATGAGCGGCGAGGAACTGCGAGCACATTTATTATAGTCAAAGACAAAATAATTTGTCTTTGGCGATAACAGAAAGATTCAGATCAGACAAAGGATTATGATGGAAAAAAAGACAGAAGAATTAGCGGAACAATCAGAAGAAAAAGAGGCACGAAAGAAAAAGGAAACCGGGAGAAAAAGAAAGAAGGATACAGGCAAACAGGCTGTTCAGGATCCGCAGCTGGAGCAGAAGAAGGAGCTGGCGCTGGAGATAATCGGGCGTTTGAAGAAGGAATACCCGGATGCGGACTGTACTCTGGATTACAATGAAGCCTGGAAGCTGCTGGTCAGTGTCCGTCTGGCCGCCCAGTGCACCGATGCCCGGGTGAATGTGGTAGTGGAGGATCTGTACAAAAAGTTTCCCGATGTCAATGCGCTGGCAGCGGCAGAGCCGGAGGAGATCGAAGAGATCGTAAAACCCTGCGGCCTGGGGAAGAGTAAGGCCAGGGATATCAGCGCCTGTATGCAGATCCTGCGGGATGAGTATGGCGGACAGGTGCCGGATCAGTTCGACCAGCTGCGGAAGCTGCCCGGCGTGGGCCGGAAAAGCGCCAACCTGATTATGGGCGATGTATTCGGGAAACCGGCGATTGTCACCGATACCCACTGTATCCGCCTGGTCAACCGGATGGGCCTGGTGGACGGCATAAAGGAGCCGAAGAAGGTGGAAATGGCCCTGTGGAAGCTGATTCCTCCCGAGGAGGGAAGCGATTTCTGCCATCGGCTGGTCAACCATGGCCGTGAAGTATGCACCGCCAGGACAAAGCCTCACTGTGACCGATGCTGCCTGGAAGATATTTGTGCCAAAAACGGCGTGGAATAAAAGGCAGGCTGAGCTGTTACAATACAGAAATACAAAATGTCAAAAACTCTTGACATTTTGCTGAAAACCTTCTATACTGAAAATGTCAAAAGAATTTGACACTTTCAGGAAGGAGGTTTTTTGCATGGATGTGCTGCATAATGTATTGGGATGGCTGTGTCTCATTTTGCTTGGGGCAATGGTGGTTCTAGATGTAGTGATGATTGTTTCTCTGGCGGCTCCCGGTGATGAGAGGAGGCGGCTGATCGTCTGGAAGTCCAGCACCTTTACCCTTCTGGGAACCAGCGGCAGCCTGGTGATCGATATTGTGCTGAGCTTTATCCGGGGAAAGCAGATGGAGGAGGTGAATCCCTTTTCCCATCTGGCGGTGACAGCGATTATTTTTTGTATATGTATGCTGTACTATAAAAGAAAGCATGGTGGCTGAACGTGAAGAATAAGATTCGGGAACTGCGGAAGGCGCTGGGGCTGTCCCAGGAGGAGCTGGCGAAACAGTGCGGCGTCTCCCGCCAGACGGTTAACGCCATTGAAAATAACAAATACGATCCGACCCTGGCCCTGGCCTTCCAGCTGGCAGGCGCGCTGGATACCACAGTGGACGCTTTGTTCCTGGGCGGGGAGGAGAGGACGGGCTGAAAAAATGAGTGCAAGTTTGGCTGCAGGGTTAATTTGTCCTGTTTCAATGGAACTATCAGACCAAATCTCTGGATGGTATCCACCTTCTGGCTATAATCCATGAGAGGATGAACAGAAGGATGCCTGCCGCGGCCACTGCGGCGCAGGCGATTTCCTTGTTGGGGAAAAGCAGGACGGCGGCGATGAAGATGGCGGCGGCCAGGGGATAGACCAGGATCATGACCAGGGTATTTTTATCTTCTCCCAGGAGGAAGCCGCAGGGGATGGTAAGGCTTCCGGAGATCATCGCCAGGGCGATGCTGATGCAGATGTAGATCAGCACGCCTTCGTCATCCGGACGTGTTTTCAGGAGAGAGGCCCCTGCGCCCAGCAGGATGCCCAGGAGCAGACCGGTTCCGGAGAGCAGGAGGTAGAGCAGATATTTGCTGTCGATCAGTGTCTGTTTCGACACAGGCAGGACGGCGGAAACCTTTCTCCAGCCGGAGGAACGGTCGATGTTGATGGTGGTGGTTGTAATCATGCCCAGCACAATGGTGGATATGACGGTCAGTACCCATGGCGTAGTTAAATAGGACATGGAGATACCTATAACGGCGAGTACCAGAAGCATAATATACAGAACAGACTGAATCAGATAATAGTCTTTGCGCAGTAAACCTTTCATTTTCTTTCCCCCTTTACATAAAACAGCATAATCTCATCGATGGTGGCCGGGTCGATGACGGCCTTCGGGTATTTCCTCCGGGCAGCCTCCCGGTCGGCCACCAGTGCTTCCCATTCGTAGTCCTGTTTCCGCCAGGCGATGATTTCTTCTTTATCGATGGCGTCGAACTGGGCCGCGCCGCAGCGGATGACACCATATTTGTAGCGGAGCTCATCTTTGGCCTTACTGAAGATCACCTGGCCTTCGTGGATAAATACAATATAGTCGGCGGCCTTCTCCAGATCGCTGGTGATATGGGAGGAGACCAGGATCGAATGATTCTCATCCTGGACAAAATCCAAAAACATATCCAGAATATCGTCCCGAACCACCGGATCCAGTCCGCTGGTGGCTTCATCCAGGATCAGAAGCCGGGATTGGTGGCAAAAAGCGGCGGCGATGGACAGCTTCATTTTCATGCCTTTGGAACACTTCCCAATTTTTTTGCCTGCCGGCAGGTTCATTTTTTCCAGCAGAGAGAAATACCGCTGTTCATCCCACTGAGGATAAATATCCCGGAACACTCTGTTCAGCTTTCCGGGCGAGAGCATGTCGGGAAAATTATTTCCGTCAAAGACTACGCCGATCTGGCTGCGGGCCTGATTGTCCATTGTCTCGTCCGGCTGGCCCAGTATCTCCACGCTGCCCCCATCCTTATGGATTAATCCGAGAATGGCATTGATGGTGGTACTTTTTCCGGCGCCGTTTTCCCCGATCAGCCCGACGATGGAACCGCTGGGAACGGTAAAGGACACATTGTCTAATGTAAAGTCACGATATTTTTTGGTCAGTCCGTTTACAACCAAAGCATTTTCACACATAGTCAATCCTCCTGATAAAACATTTGCAGCAGTTCTGTCAGCTTTTCCACCGGAATCCCGCAGGCTCTCCCAATATCGGCTGCCGCCTGCAGATGTTCCTCAGCCTGCCGCTGCTGTTCTTCCTGGAAAAAATCCTTGTTCTGAGCGGATACAAAGCTGCCCCGTCCGACGGTAGTCTCGATAAAACCGTCCCGCTGGAGATCTTCATAGGCTTTCTGAACGGT
>CALWQE010000035.1 GCA_944383605.1 uncultured Lachnospiraceae bacterium | reverse complement strand
GCCCGCCAGATTTTCATCTTTGGTGGTACATTGTGTAAATTATAATCCAAATTACCGGTTTGGTAAAGCCTGCATAAATACACTTTATTGTTGACAATTACTGTATAAGGGGGTATAATTTCATCATTCCCCGACAGATTTTGTTGAAAATATGGATAACCATTCATAAATATTTAGATGTGTGTTCAAGGACGAGACAGCTGGAAGAATATACATCTTTTTTATGTGCAGGTTTGAAGCAGCGAAGCGGTTTGACACTGTGAGCAAAATGAGGATGGGAATGTCTGGCTCCACAGGAGTGAAAAAGAAATGAAAGGGAGTTTGAGAATGAAGAGAAAACTGGCAATGATCTCCATTGTATGCGCGATGGTGCTTTCTCTGGCGGCATGCGGAAGCAGCTCGGATGAGAAGGAGACGACTGCTGCCGGCGCTGCAGCAGGTACGGAAACCACCGCAGCGGCAGGCGAGGCAGATGGAGAAACAGGCGGAGCGTCAACTGTAACAGGCGGCAAGGTAGTAAGAGTTGCAGCGGTGGATCCCCAGGTAGCCCTGGATCCCCAGCAGTATACCTACAGTATTATCATGAAGATTACAGACAATGTTACGGAGTCTCTGATGAAGACACTGGGCGATGGAAGCCTGGAACCCCTTCTGCTGACAGGAATGCCTGAGATTTCCGAGGATCAGCTGACCTACAGCTTTGAGCTGCTTCCCGATGTGAAATTCCACAACGGCGAGACGCTGACATCCGCGGATGTGAAATATTCCTACGAGCGTCTGATCAAGATGGCGAAGATGGCAACCCTGCTGGAGAACGTAGCAGGCTATGATGAATTAAGCAGCGGCAGCGCTGACGAGCTGTCCGGATTCCAGATCCAGGACGACACCCACTTTACCATCACGCTGAAGAAGCCCTATGCGCCCTTCCTGTCCGTTCTGTCCACAGCTTACACCGCGATCTATCCGGCGGCGGCATGTGAGGAAGCGGGAGATACCTGGGGTATGCAGACTCTGTACGGTACAGGCCCCTTCAAGCTGGACAGCTATCAGACCGGCGTAGGCGCTACTCTGTCCAGATTTGATGACTACCATGACGGCGCTGCAAAGCTGGATGGTGTAGAGTACAAGTTTATTGAAGATGTTAATACACAGGTGCTGGAATATCAGGCGGGCAACGTAGATTATGTAGATGTGGATCCTTCCGTTTATCCGATCTACTCCACCAATCCGGAATTAAGCGAAGAGATGCATGGATTCCAGCCTACCGGCTGCTACAGCCTGACACTGAATGTCAATACATTCCCTGACGCGAAGGTAAGAGAGGCGATTGCTCTGTCCATCGACCGGGCAGCTATCTGCGAGAGCATCCTTCACGGAACCGCTACTGTTCCTACCTCTTATATTCCTGCGGGCATCATCGGCCATGACGATACTCTGCCGGAGTTTGAGTACAACCCTGAGCGGGCGAAGGAGCTGCTGGCGGAAGCCGGATATGCGGACGGCATTGATGTAAGAGTAACCGTTAATACAAAATACCAGGGCAATGTGGCGATTGCTACAGCGTTCCAGGAGCAGGCGAAGGCAGCGGGCATCCGGGTAGAGGTAGAGCAGGTTGACTCTGCTGCATGGTCTGATATGAAAGCATCCGGCGGCGTAGACTGCGGTATCTCCAACTGGTATGTAGACTACTCTGACCCTGAGAGTATGCTGTATCCGATGACAAAGACCGATACAAACTCCAGCTTCTGGCACAATGCAGAATTTGACCAGCTGCTGGAGGACGGCATTGCCACCACAGACAGCGCAGAGCGTCAGGAAATCTACGCGAAAGCGGAGCATATCATGACAAGAGAAGACTGGGCAACCACGCCTCTTTACAATGAAACTAAGTTTTATCTGTTAAACCCGAACATTACAGGATTTGAGATTAATTCTACATTCCGTATGTTCTGGAAGGATGCGGATATCGTTCAGTAATCCATACATGTCAGAGAAAGAGGGGGAATCGCTTGAAAACAGGGCATTCCCCCTCTTTTTGGGATAAGTGGAAAAATGTGACAGGAGGGAAACTATGCTTTCTTACACAGCAAAACGTTTGCTTCAGACGGTGATCGTCCTGTTCGGCATCAGTCTGATTACGTTTATTTTACTGCAGGTTGTTCCCGGCGATCCGGTAGCTCTGATGCTGGAAAAAAGAGCGGATCCTGAAACAATCGCAAAGGTGCGCCACGAGCTGGGCCTGGATCTGCCGCTGGCGACCCAATATCTGAATTTTATCAAAGGCGCTGTTCATCTGGACTTCGGCACATCTTATTTTACAAAGGAAGTGGTGTCTGACGCGCTGTTCCGCTGCTTTAAGGTAACGGTAAAGCTGGCCTGCATGGCCTTTGTTTTCGCGGCTGCCATCGGAATCCCCAGCGGCATCTTCTCAGCGGTTAAGAGGGGAAAGGGCGTGGACACCTTTGTCATGATTCTTTCCATTATCGGCGTTTCGGCTCCGGCCTTCTGGGTGGCGATTATTCTCCAGATTATATTCGGCCTGAAGCTGGCGGTGCTGCCCATCTCCGGTTTTGATTCGATTGCCAGCTATATCCTGCCCAGCGTGGCTCTGGGCGCCAGATATGCAGGCAATATGGCCAGAATTACCCGTACCAGTATGCTGGAGGTGCTGGGCCAGGATTATATCCGAACCGCGAAAGCGAAGGGTGTGAAAAAATGGGGCGTGATTATGAAGCATGGCCTGAAAAATGCCTTGATCCCGATTGTAACCCTGGTGGGAACGGACTTTGGCTATATGCTTACCGGCTCCATGCTGATTGAGAAGGTATTCTCCATTCCCGGTATCGGAAAGCTGGCGGTAGATGCCATGTCAAACCGTGACCTCCCTCTTCTGGAAGGTACTGTGATGTACATTGCGTTTATATTTGTTATCGTGAACCTGATTGTTGATTTATCCTACGCATTCCTGGATCCGAGAATCAGATATGGGAAAGGAGAGGCATGAGTAAGAAGGTATTTGGTTTTTTTAACAAACAGAAAGAATATGAAAAGGAAGTGCTGGAAAACGGGACTGCCGCCCGGTATTCCGGCTTTTATGCGGACAGCTTCAAGCGTCTGAAAAAGAATAAAATGGCCATGTTCTGTGCGATCGTCCTGATCCTGATTATTCTGGTAGCGATCTTTGCGCCGCTGCTGGCGCCCTATGACCCTACCTATCAGGATTATTCCGCCGTACTGGCCAGCCCCAGCCTGGCGCACCCCTTTGGTACAGATGAATATGGCAGGGATATTTTATCCAGAATTATTTACGGCTCCAGGGTATCCATCAGCATCGGCATCGTGGCGCAGGTGGTGGCTTCTCTGGTAGGCGTTACCCTGGGCGCTGTCGCCGGTTATTACGGAGGCGTGGTTGACAGTATTATTTCCAGAATCATGGAGATCTTCCAGGCATTCCCCGATCTGATTTTTGCGATGGCAATTATGACCTTTATGGGGAAGGGGGTCCTGAACCTGTTTATCGCGCTGAGACTTCTTACCTGGGTGCGGACGGCCAGAATGATCCGCGGCTCTGTGATGCAGCTGAAGGAAAAGGAATATATCGAAGCCAGCCGGGCCAATGGCGCCAGCACCTTCTGGATTATTACCAAGGGGCTGATTCCCAACTGCCTTTCTACGATTATCGTCATGGTGACGCTGGGCATCCCCAACGCTATTATGTATGAAGCCTCTTTAAGCTTCCTGGGAATCGGCATTCAGCCGCCTACTCCCTCCTGGGGCAATATGATCAGCGCGGCCCAGACCTTTATCAGCTATCGCCCGGTATACAGCATTATGCCTGGTATCGCGATTATGATTACGGTGATTGCGTTTAATATTTTCGGCGATGGACTGCGGGACGCCCTGGATCCGAAACTGAAGAGCTAAAGGGAGGCGTGAACTATGGGAGAAAAAATCTTAGAGGTAAAACATCTGAAAACATATTTCCATACGGATGCCGGTCTGTCCAGGGCGGTCAATGATGTTTCCTTTTCTGTGGAAAAGGGAAAGACGCTGGGAATCGTGGGGGAGTCCGGATGTGGAAAAAGCATTACATCCCTGTCGATTATGGGGCTGGTGGAGATCCCTCCGGGAGAGATCGCCGGCGGCGAGATTATCTTCGAGGGAGAGGATCTGCTGAAAAAGTCTGAGGACGAGATGAATAAAATCCGCGGAAAAAAGATTGCCATGATCTTCCAGGAACCTATGACATCTCTGAACCCGGTATTTACCATCGGCCAGCAGATCACAGAAGCTTTGATGCTCCATGAGACGCTGACCAAAAAGCAGGCCAGAGAGCGGGGCATCGAGATGCTGAAAATGGTAAAAATCCCGCTGGCAGAAAAACGGTTCGATGAATATCCCCATCAGCTGTCAGGCGGTATGCGGCAGCGTGTGATGATCGCCATGGCTCTGTGCTGCAATCCGGATCTGCTGATCTGCGATGAGCCGACGACAGCGCTGGATGTAACCATTCAGGCCCAGATTCTGGAGCTGATTAATGAACTGAAGGAAAAAACAGGAACCTCCGTTATGATGATTACCCATGACCTGGGCGTCATCGCCGAGGTGGCGGACGATGTGATGGTGATGTATGCGGGGAAGGTAGTAGAGCATGCCACCGGCGACCAGATTTTTGAGAAGCCGATGCATCCTTATACCGAAGGGCTGATGCACTGTATCCCCAAGCTGGATGACGATGACACGCAGCGGCTGAGTGTGATCGAAGGCATGGTGCCCAGCTTTGACGATATGCCGGCAGGCTGCGCCTTCTGCCCCAGATGCCCGGAGGCAAGGCAGATCTGCCGGGAGCGGATGCCTGAGCTGGCAGAAGCGCAGGGACGGATGGTCCGCTGCTTTAAATATACACAGGAATGGGAGGAGAGCGGCGAATGAACGAAAAGATGAGCCAGGCCCCCCTGTTGGAGGTCAAGCATTTAAGAAAGCTGTTTCCTGCGAAGTCAGGATTTCTGTCTAAAGAAAAAACGTTTATTAAAGCGGTAGACGATGTATCCTTTACCCTTATGCCCAGGGAAACACTGGGCGTAGTAGGCGAGTCCGGCTGCGGAAAATCTACGATGGGACGCTCTGTCCTCCGCCTGATTCAGCCTACATCCGGTGAGATCCTGTATAAGGGACAGGATTTTATGAAGCTGTCAGGAGCTGACCTGCGGAGAGTCAGATCTGAGATGCAGATTATCTTCCAGGATCCCTATGCCTCCCTGAATCCCAGGATGACCGTAGGGGAAATTATTGCGGAGCCGCTGAATATTCAGAAAAAATATTCTTCCAAAGAGGAAACAAGGGATCATGTGGTGAAGGCCATGGAGGTTGTGGGGCTGAACCCGAAATATTATACCCGTTATCCCCATGAGTTTTCCGGCGGGCAGAGACAGAGAATCGGCATCGCCCGCGCCATCGTGCTGGAGCCCTCCCTGATTGTGTGTGATGAGCCGGTTTCCGCTCTGGACGTATCCATCCAGTCTCAGGTGCTGAACCTGCTGAAGGATCTGCAGAGCTCCATGGGGATGGCATACATTTTTATTTCTCACAATTTAAGCGTAATCAAGCATATTTCTGACCGGGTTATGGTTATGTATCTGGGGCATGTGGTGGAAATGGCAAAGAAAACCGAGCTGTTTTCCAACCCCTCTCATCCCTATACCCAGGCGCTGATGTCCGCGATTCCTCTGCCGGAGCGGCACAGCAAGCGGAAAAAGATCATACTCCAGGGCGATCTTCCCAGTCCGGCCAATCCGCCGTCAGGATGTATTTTCCATACCAGGTGCTTTATGGCCCAGGAAATCTGCTCCACCCAGAAGCCGGAGCTGAAGGATATCGGAGGCGGACATTACTGTGCCTGCCATTTTTGCGGAAAATGCCAGCAGGGAGAATAAGAGAAGGAGACGCGCGAGATGAAGATTACAGATATTAAAACACATATGATGCGGGTGCCGCTGGTTCATCCCTTCCGGATCTCTCTGGGAGTGATCACCCATGCGGTCAGCTGCCTGGTAGAGGTGGAGACCAATGAAGGAATCACCGGTTATGGGGAAGGCTCCCCAGGCCCGCTGATCACAGGGGAAAACCTGGAGGGCACTGTGGCAACCATCCATGTGCTGAAGGAAAAGCTGGTTGGAATGGATCCGCGGGATATCGAGGGAATTTATACGGTAATGAACCGGGCTGTCGCTTACGCAGGCACCGCCAAAGCGGCGATTGATATCGCCTGCCATGATATCCTGGGAAAATCCGCCGGTATGCCTTTGTACCGGCTGCTGGGCGGGCTGAGCAGCGAAATCGAGACGGATATGACCGTAGGCATCGACACGCCGGAGGTAATGGCGCAGAAAGCCAGCGACCATGTGAAAGCCGGCTTCAATGTGATTAAAACCAAGGTGGGCACTGACATTGAAAGCGACCTGGCCCGGGTAAAAGCGATCCGGGAAGCGGTGGGAGACGAGGTCAGGATCCGTCTGGACGCCAATCAGGGCTGGCATGGAAAGGAAGCAGTGGAGCTGCTGAGCCGCCTGAATGAATATGACATCGAGCTGGTGGAGCAGCCTGTGCCCCGGTATGATTTCGAAGGGTTAAAATATGTGACAGCCCACAGCAGCGTGCCGGTTATGGCGGATGAAAGCTGCTGGGATGCAAAGGACGCCCTGAAGCTGGTTTCAGAAAGGGCTGTGGATTTTATTAATATTAAGCTGATGAAATGCGGCGGCCTGTATGAGGCCAAAAAGATCGTCAATATCGCGGAAGCGGCCGGCGTGGAATGTATGCTGGGCTGCATGGCGGAGGAAAGCGGAATCGCCATCAACGCGGCGGCGGCGTTGGGCGCTGCGCTGAAAAATATTACCAGAGCCGATCTGGACGCCAGCTTTTCTCTGACTGAGCTGCCTTATGAAGGCGGGTTTACCATTAAAAATACCAGACAGCTGGTTCTCTCCGACAATCCCGGATTGGGACTTAGCCGTCTGAAGGAGGCTATGCTGAAATGAATCTGATGACAGAAACTTCTGAGAGTGAGCTAGAAAGGCTGCTTGTCTGCCTGATGGAAGAAAGCAGCGCCAGAGGGATGGCTGTAGGCGTAACGGACGCCGGCGGAAATATCCTGTATGAACGGTATTTCGGCTGGAGAGACGCAGCGAACAGACTGCCGGTAAACAGGGATACTCTGTTTGGCCTGGCGTCTGTGACGAAATCTTTTACAGCCCTTTCCATCATGCAGATGCAGATGGACGGAATCCTGAATGTAGATGATATGGTAAAGGATTATGTCCCTGAGTTTACGAATAAAAATCAGAAGGAGCCGGTGAAAATCTGGCATCTGTTATGTCACAGCGGCGGTTTCTTCCCTCTGCCCCGGATCGTGGTGGATCAGGTGGCCCGGGAAATGGGAATCGAGGATGCTATGGACAATGAACTGGTGTACCGGAAGGATTTCGCGGATGAGGGTGTGCTCCGGGTAGCGTCCAGACTGGACGCTCAGACCCGTTTTACCGGCAGGCCGGGCCAGCGGATGAGCTACTGCAATGACGGCTTCGGTCTGCTGTCGGATATCATCCGACGCTATTCAGACTGTGATTCTTACGCGGCATATGTGGAAAAACATATTTTAAAGCCGCTGGGGATGAACAGAAGCAACATCGGTTTCCTCCGGAACAGCCTGGATGACAATGCGGCCATTCTTTACAGCCTGGAGGAGGGCGTCTGGCGGGAGGACAGGGACTATGAGAATAACGCCTTTGTCCTGCCTGGCGGAGGCGCTATGAAATCCACTTTAGGGGATATGCTGAAGTATGCGGCCATGTACCTGAATGAAGGACAGGGAATCAACGGCGTCCCCATTATCGACCGGTATTCTGTCCAGGAGATGTGTAAGCCCAGGATGATGGTAAAGCCGGGCGAATATTATGGATATGGTCTGGAGAGCAGGCAGCTGGGCGATATGACAGTGATCGAACACAGCGGCAGCCTGCCGGGCGTTTCTTCTCACATCGCCTTCTGTCCCCAGGCGGAGATCGGCGTGGTGGTGCTGTGCAATACGATGGATGTGCCGGCAAACGCGGCGGCCGATATGGTTCTGCGGACTTTCTGCGGTTTCCCTCCGATGGAAGAGAAACGAAACCATGTGCCTTACCGGTGGACAGAAGCAGAAGAAAAAGAGCTGGAAGGGGAGTATATCTCCGGAGAGGGAGACCGTTTCAGCCTGAAGCGGGAGGGAAACACACTGGCGATGACGCTGAACGGAGAAGCTGTCTGCCTGACGCCGGTCTATCCCTGGCAGGGAATTGTCCGGAAAAAGTATGGGGACGCTTATATGACGGCGATCCGGGACGAAGAAGGGCATGTATTTGCCGCCCGTTATGGGAGCAGGATTTTTCCGAAAACATTGCCGGAAGCATAAAAAGACTGGAATAAAAAGACTAGAATAAAAAGACTGGACAGCATACAGCGCGGTTTTCTGCCTGAAAACCGCGCTGTATGCTGTCCAGTACTTATTTGCGCGCTATAAATTTTCCGCTATTTTAATTTCAATATTTGTATAGTAAAATTCCTGGCTGGGCGGCGTATTCAGCGCCACTGCGTTAAATAAAATATCCAGCGGTTTCTCTCCCTGATAGACGGGCTGCTGGTCGATTGCGGCCTGAATGACGCCTTTTTGGATCATATCGCAGGTGCTGGGGATGCAGACGTAACAGATAATCGTGAGCCGGCGCTCCAGAGCCAGTACGGCGCGGCATGTGCCATAGACGCCGGCCGAAACCAGAAACAATGCATTAATATCAGGGTTTTGCTCTAATAAATGCTTGGTCTTTGCAGCGAGACGCCGTCGGTGTATCAGTATGTGTTCACGCTGGAGCATGCGTG
>CALWQE010000034.1 GCA_944383605.1 uncultured Lachnospiraceae bacterium | reverse complement strand
CCCCTCCGAAAGCGCCGGACAGCAAAACAGACGGGATACTCCCTCTGCGGGAGCATCCCGTCTGTTTTGCTGTCAGCAGCCCGTTTCACAGTCTGTATGTCATTTTCCTGTAAACCGGCCTGACGTGCCGGCACGCCGGCGCCGGAAATTTACACATGAGCGGATAAACGGTCGCCCTCCAGGTCGATCCAGATAGTATCGCCCTCTCCCACATCTCCTTCCAGAATCAGCCGGGCCGCCAATGTCTCCACATTTTTCTGCAGGAACCGTTTCAGCGGCCTTGCGCCGTATACCGGATCATAGCCGTGATCCACCACATATTTCTTCGCGCTCTCAGTCAGCTGAATGGTCAGTTCTTTGTCTGCCAGCCGCTTATTGACATCTGCCACCATCAGGTCGATAATGCCGGTAATATTCTCCTTCGTCAGCGGCTTAAACATAATGATTTCGTCCAGCCGGTTCAAAAACTCAGGACGGAAATGTGCCCGCAGCTCACGCGTCACCATATCCTGCGCTTCCTGTTTGATATTGCCCGCTTCATCAATACCCTCCAGCAGATAATTGGAGCCGATGTTGGACGTCATAATCAGGATCGTGTTTTTAAAATCTACCGTTCTGCCCTGAGAATCGGTAATCCGCCCGTCATCCAACACCTGGAGCAGCACGTTAAACACATCCGGATGGGCTTTCTCCACTTCATCGAAGAGGACAACGGAATAGGGCTTTCTTCTCACTGCCTCCGTCAGCTGTCCTCCCTCGTCATATCCCACATATCCCGGAGGCGCTCCGATCAGACGGGATACCGAATGTTTCTCCATATATTCGCTCATATCAATCCGTACCATATTGGATTCATCATCGAACAGGCTTTCCGCCAGCGCTTTCGCCAGCTCTGTTTTCCCCACGCCGGTAGGCCCCAGGAAAAGGAAGGAACCGATGGGCTTGCTGGGATCTTTGATGCCTGCCTTGGAACGGATAATGGCTTCTGTTACCTTTTCTACGCCTTCATCCTGGCCGATTACCCGTTTATGCAGTTCCTCATCCAGGTGCAGGGTCTTGTTCCGTTCGCTCTCTGTCAGCTTCGCCACCGGGATACCGGTCCATCTGGAGACGATCCGGGAAATCTCATCGTCCGTCACGCTCTCATGTACCAGAGACATATCCTGCTTCTTAATCTTCTCCTCCTCTGCCTCCAGCTGCTTCTCCAGCTCCGGCAGCCTGCCGTACATCAGCTCTGCCGCTTTATTCAGATCATATTTCTGCTGGGCCTCCTGAATCTGGCTGTTCACTCCGTCGATTTCCTCCCGGAGCTTTACAACCCTGTCCACCGCTGTTTTTTCGTTATCCCACTGCGCCTTCATCCTGGAAAATTCATCCCGCAGCTCCGCCAGCTCCTTCTGAAGCGTCTCCAGACGCTCTTTGCTGAGACGGTCCGTCTCTTTTTTCAGCGCTGCCTCTTCAATCTCCAGCTGCATAATCTTCCGGGACAGCTCATCCATCTCAGAAGGCATGGAATCCAGCTCCGTCTTTACCAGGGCGCAGGCCTCATCCACCAGGTCGATAGCCTTATCCGGCAGAAACCGGTCAGAAATATAACGGTTGGACAAAACCGCTGCGCTGACCAGAGCGGAGTCGGTAATTTTCACGCCATGGTACACCTCATACCGGTCCTTAATCCCTCTCAGGATGGAAATCGTATCCTCTACCGTAGGCTCGTCTACCATCACCGGCTGGAACCGCCGCTCCAGAGCCGCGTCCTTCTCGATATATTTCCGGTACTCGTCCAGCGTGGTGGCGCCGATACAGTGAAGCTCGCCTCTGGCCAGCATAGGCTTCAGCATATTTCCGGCGTCCATGGAGCCTTCTGTCCTGCCGGCGCCTACGATGGTGTGAAGCTCATCGATAAACAGGATAATCTGTCCTTCGCTCTTCTTCACTTCCTCCAGCACTGCCTTCAGACGCTCCTCAAACTCGCCCCGGTACTTGGCGCCTGCTACCAGCGCGCCCATATCCAGGGAAAACAGCGTTTTATTTTTCAGCCCTTCCGGCACATCCCCTCTGACGATACGCTGCGCCAGTCCCTCTACTACGGCGGTTTTGCCGACGCCGGGCTCGCCGATCAGCACCGGGTTGTTCTTTGTTTTCCGGGACAGAATCCGGATCACATTCCGGATCTCTGCATCTCTGCCGATCACCGGATCCAGCTTCTGCTGCTCCGCGCGCTCCACCAGATTGGTGCCGTATTTGCTCAGCGTATCGTAGGTGGCCTCCGGGTTATCACTTGTTACCCGCTGATTTCCCCGGACTGTGGCCAGCGCCTGAAGGAATCGCTCCCTGGTAATTCCATATTCCTTAAACAGCCCTTTCATCACGCTGTTGGGATATTTCAGCATCGCCAGGAACAGATGCTCTACCGATACATACTCGTCTCCCATGGCCTTCGCTTCGTCCTCAGCGTTAATCAGCACCTTGTTCAGATCATTGCTGATATACAGCTGGCTGCCGCCGGAAACCTTCGGCTTCGCCCGCAGCTTTGACTCCACATTGTCCGTGAAATGTTCCTTCTGTATCTCCATCTTCTCAACCAATTTGAGAATCAGACTGTCATCCAGCTTCAATAAACTGTATAATAAATGTTCCTGGTCAATTTCCTGATGTCCATACTCATAGGCTATCTTTTCGCAGTTCTGCACAGCCTGTATGGAGTTCTGCGTGAATTTGCTTAAATTCATAATATGACCTCCTTGACATATGCCTTTCTTCTTGTGTCATATGTACTATAACACTTATTGTTAGCACTGTCAACCATCGAGTGCTAATTTTTTGCAGAAAAGCAACCATTCGTTCATTGAAAAGTAATTGCAGGCCCGGGCCGCCTGCTGCGCAGGCTATCCGCCGCTGCACTGATCTCCAAAGATGTACTGGCAGTATTAATATGGACAGAATTTTCAAAAAATTTCATATCCTAAGTATAATTAAATAATAATTGTTTTTCTGCTATACTTATGTCAGACAACAAACTTGAAAATTCATGATGTAAAGGAGGGGAAAAATATGTTAACCATCAGGCAGAATCTGCTGGAAACCATTCACGGCGGCAATCCGGACAGATTTGTCAATCAGTATGAATTTCTCAAAATGATCGGCAACACACCGCTGAACAAACACAACCCTGCCACAGTACGGGGCGGCCCCCCGGTGAAGAACCTTTGGGGCGTTACCATGTCCTGGCCGGCTCATGTTCCGGGACAGTTCCCGGTTCATGATTATGAGCACCGGGTTGTAAAGGACATCACAAAATGGCGGGATACCGTAAAAGCGCCCTCTGTCGATTTCCCGGAAGAGGAATGGGCGGACGCCATCGCCGCTGCCGAAGCGATCGACCGCAATGAATATTTTGTTACCGCCATGGTTGCGCCGGGCGTTTTCGAGCAGGTTCATTATCTGCTCAGCATCGAGGAAGCTCTGGTAATGTACGCGGAAGAACCGGAAGCCATGCATGAGCTGATCGACTATATCACCGACTGGGAAGTGGAATGGGCAAAACAGCTGTGCAGCCACATCAAACCGGACGCCCTCTTCCATCACGATGACTGGGGAAGCCATATTTCTTCCTTCCTGTCACCGGCTATGTTTGATGAATTTATTACGCCTGCCTATAAGAAAATTTACGGCACCTATAAGGAGTACGGCGTAGAGCTGATCGTTCACCACTCCGACTCCTACGCGGCCAATCTGGTTCCCAGCATGATTGAAATGGGCATCGATATCTTCCAGGGCTGCACCACCACCAATAATGTTCCGGAACTGGTAAAGAAATACGGCGGAAAGATCTCCTTTATGGGCGATCTGAACAACGGCGTCTGCGATGTGGAAAACTGGACGCCTGAACTGATTGCCAGGGAAGTGGAAAGAGCCTGCCGCACCAACGGCAAGCACTACTTTATCCCCTGTCTGGTAAGAGGGGGCCCCGGAAGTATCTATCCCGGCGTATATGAAGAGGTTTCCAAAGAAATCGACCGGATGAGCAAGCTGCTTTTCTAGCCCATAAGGAAACAGTCTATATTTAATCTGAATGATTTCCGGCGGGCGTATGTCCGCCGGATTTGTATTGGGGAAGGGAGAATGCTATGCCTAGAAAACCCTTTGATGAATCCGAACTGGTCAGCAGCGGAACCTATCCGCCGCTCTTTAACGGCGCGCCGGGCGCGCCAAAATATCCCCGCCCGGTCAGCCCCCGGGAAAATGCCCTGATGTATTTCAGAGGGGAAAAGCCTTACTGGATGCCGCAGTGGTCTATGGGCGCCTCTGACGTCATGGGCTTCCGGCCCAGAATGCACCCTGACAATGTAGCCACCCACCTGATTATTGACGCAGAAGAGCCGTATGTGTATGAAAGCAATGTGATGCGGGGCTGGTTTGACCTGGAATGGGTTTATGTGCCCCAGGTAGGCGGCGCTACCGTAAGGCCAGGCAACCCGAAAGTGCCGGATATGAGCGAATGGGAAAACTATGTTTCCATTCCCAGCCTGGATGACTTTGACTGGGAAGCCAGCAGCAAAATCAACAGAGACTTTTTAAATTCCACCGATCAGATCCGGGAAGTATGCTGTCTCAGCGGGCTTTGGGAGCGCCTTATTTCTCTGTGCGATGTGGAAGGAGCTGCCGTAGCGCTGATTGACGAAGACCAGAAAGAGGGCGTACACCGTTTTTTCACCGCTCTGTGTGATATGTACGATGACCTGATCGCCCGCTACGCCAAATATTTTGACCTGGAATTTCTTCTGATGCACGATGACTGGGGTACCCAGAACGCGCCCTTTTTCTCTCTGGAAACCTGCCGCGAAATGATTGCCCCTTACCTGAAGCGGGTTGTAGACGCCTGTCATAAAAACGGGCTTTACTTTGAACTGCACTGCTGCGGCAATGACGAAGCCCTTGTTCCCGCCATGATCGAAGCAGGCGTGGACGTCTGGTGCGGTCAGCCGCTGAACGATTATGACAAGCTTTCCCGGATGTACCCGGATACCTGCCTCTCCTTCGGCGTATATCCGCCGGAAATCCCGGAAGATATGGCCGACGATGAAATCCGCAGGATCGCCGAGGAGTTTGTGGATCATTATAAAGACCGGCGGGTTGTGGTAAATACCAAATGTGATCCCCGGCTGCTCCGGGAAATATACATAGCCTCAAGAAAATATCTGGCGCAGTTTTGAAATCATTCAGAACCCGCTGACAGGCATCGGCGCAAAATCCGGCATGTGAAAGGAGGGCGCTATGAAAAAACAAGTCAGAATCTATACATTAGCTATTTTGATGCAGGGCATCGGCTCCGGTGCGGTTATGCTCTACATGAACGTATTTATGACCGACTATCTGCTGATCGACGCGGCTTTAGTTGCCACAGCCTTGCTGGCTGCAAAATTCATCGACCTCTTTGTCAGCTTCATCACCGGCCCGATTGTGGAAAAAGCCAATTTTAAAAACGGCAAATACGGGCCCTGGTTTACGATATTAAAATACGGGCTTTTCGCCTGCTTTGTACTGACTTACCTGGATACCTATACGCTGGGGATTCCGGAACTGCTCCGGGCTTCCCTGGTTGTCCTGGCCTATGTTGGCTACGGCGGCGGCATGAGTATCCTGATGATCG
>CALWQE010000033.1 GCA_944383605.1 uncultured Lachnospiraceae bacterium | reverse complement strand
AATACGCAGAGAGCCCTTCATACATTCCCAGAGGATCGATGGAAAATCTGTGGAGATATGCCAGCAGAAAGACGAGGCCGCCGCTGGTTCCGGCTGCCCAGGCCAGCCAGCGGCGGATGGAGCCCAGACGGGATACCGCAAAATAGATTCCTACAAACAGCAGCTGGGACAGCAGTCCCATATACCATTCGTCAGAACCAATCCAGGATTCCGCCCTGTAAGGAGAAAGCAGCCATGAGATAAGGGCAGCAGTTCCATAAGCCGCTGCTGCCAGATCTGCGGCAGACAGGCGGGCTTTTCCGCCAGGCTTCTGGCCCGGAACGGGACTGGTATCCCGGCCTGCGGACAACCGGGCTGTTTCCGCTGCCGCCAGCAGAAGCAGCATAGCCAGAGAAGCGTATTTAAAAAAGCTGTATTTGGCATCTCCCATATTATAGTATTTGTCCTGGAAGTACAGCGGGAAGACGGCGGCCATCAGGAAAAGATAGAGATTGACAATCCATTTGGGACAGTTGGTCAGAAAACGCATAGGTCCTCCTTATGGTAACTGTATTGTGATGGATAAATTATACTTTATTTTTCGTGCAAAAGAAACCGGAGATGTTGATTTCTTTGAGAAAATAGTCTAAAGTAGGAAAATATCAGGGGGAGATGGCCTCCGCCTTCGCAGGCGGCGGGGAGAAGGTTCTGGAAATACGAAGAAAGGCAGGGGAGATTAAAGTGAAAGTATTAAGAGTGCTGGCAGTTGGATTTACGATATTCTGGATGGTTCTGATTTTCCGTTTTTCTGCAGATACGGGGATTGAGTCTCATGAGCTCAGCGATGCGGTAACACGGATGTTCTGTGAGATTGTGCGCCGCTTTACCGGCAGGGATCTGATCATGGCGCTGACGGCCCATCAGTATTCAGTCCTGGAGCTGTGCTTTCGGAAGATGGCTCATATGGGGATATACTGTATGCTCAGCTTCAGCACGATGCTGGTGCTGTTCACCTTCCCTCTGGGCATGATATTCCGGATGCTGGTCAGTCTGATCTTCTGTGTTATTTATGCGTGTACGGATGAATTTCATCAGGTGCTGGTGGCGGGAAGAACGCCGGATTTTCTGGATGTACTGATCGATTCCGCCGGGGCGGCAGCCGGAATCATCGGGGCGCTGCTGTTCTTCTGCATTGTTTATACGGTATATCACTGCCATCATGACAAGAGAGAGAACAGACAGCGCCGCCGGGAAATTGCAGGAAGAAAATAGGAGGCTGGCGGATCAGCGTCCAATTTTCTTTTTAATTTCAGCGATTTCCAGCTCTACTTTTTCCATTTTCATACGAAAGCTGGACATCTGAACTTCCCACAGCGCTGTTTTGTCAGCGATGCGGATGGACTGATTCAGCTTTTCTACCAGCGTCATATGGTTTTCAGCCAAAAGCTGAATATTCCGGTTGGTTTCATTTTCCAGCGTATAGGTGACGGAAGCAATGGAATTTTCCGCTTTCTCCAGCTGAGTTCTCAGGTTTCCGATTTTTTCATCTACCTGCGTGAACTGGACTTTAAAAAGAGATACGTCTTCCTCCAGGGAAGTAACTCTGCTGTCCAGAAGGGTGATTTTTTCTGATAACAGCGCAACGTCGTTTTTCAGCAAAGCAACGTCATCCTTTAATAAAGCGACATCCTTTTTCAGCGAATTTACATCGGCTTTCAGCAGGATAATTTCTTCTTTCAGAGAGGACATATCGTTTTTCAACGAAGTGATATCCTCCCGCATCTGCGGTATTTCCTGCTTGAGCCAGGAGGTGTCACGGATCAGAATGGTAATTTTGCCTCCCATTTTTTCAAAATCACCGTTTAAATGTTCCAGTTTTTTGCTGCTTTCTTTTGTGCCGGCATAGATTTCGGTTAACAGTTCGTGATCGGTCATGGTTATATTTCCTCCTGTGATTTGATTTGGAACAGGGGAGTCCCCTGCTTCCTGTTGGGCCAGCAGAGCCTGCGGCGCATAAAATGCTATGATGCAGGCAAAAGCTGACCTGAATCCCGCGTCAAGACTTGCATGTAAGTCTTGAACATATGTACAAAATTGGTGTACGGATATCATTCGTAAAGGCAGTGTTTCATGAACTGCAGTTGTGAAATGTCAATGGAAGAAGTTTGCTTTTCCGCATTATAACACATAGAAAAAACCATGTCAATAATTGTAAAATAAAATACAAAGAAAATACAAACGGCAAAAATCACAACAAAATATTGAAAAAATAAAAGCATATGTTATAATTAATGTATTAATTAAGGCGAAAGCCGGTCAGGAGAGCCAATGCTGGTCATTACTTTTGCACAGGCAGCGGCGGAGGTGAAAACAGAGCTTCGGCGCAGGTTTGCCTGGATCTATGAAAAATTAAACAGGTTTCTGGGAATGGAGCAGAAGAAAGCCGGGACAGCTTTTTCCCTGTCGGAAGCGGAAGGGGCGCTGATCGGACAGTCCAGAGCGGAAGCGGAGGCTTTTTTCGGTTCCTCTGCCGGAGAAGCTCTGGCAGGGATGACGCCGGAGCGGAGAATGGCGCTGATAGAAGATTTTTCTTACCGGATGCTGGATCTGTGGGGGCTGCCGGACTGCGATGTGATCATTACTGATTCCGGGGAGATTTTCCCGGGGGCGGAGGCAGCCTCCTGTATCGGCAAGTGCGGCCTGGAGGAAGGCGTTATTTATCTGAACAGCTGTTTCCTGCAGGAGAATCATGAAGGGATACTGAAAAAATGCGCTATGGCTGTTCTCCATGAGGTGCGTCATATGATGCAGTGGCGGGCGATCCGGGGGCAGCTGGAGATTCCTGTGCCGGCGGAAGCAGTAGAAAGCTGGCAGAGAAATCTGGAGGACGGCTATATCCGGGCATCGGCTGATCTGGAGGGCTACTACAGGCAGCCGGTAGAGTATGATGCCAGAAATTTTGCCTGCCTGATACTGGGTGAATTGTGACAGGACATGGCGGAAAGGGGCAGAAGGTGAAGGAAGACTGGATTGGAAAACTGACCGCGCTGGGCTACAGTGTCCGCGAGGCGGATCAGGCAGCGGAAAAAATAGAAAAAATGGCTCCACAGCTGCGCCGGGGACTGGAGCAGTGGTTTCAGACAGGGCAGCTGGCAGATATTTCAGCGGGCGGGTTTACAGCAGCGGAGCTGACAGAACAGAGAGGAATGACAGTGCCGGCCGCTTTTTTATTTATGGACTGGTATCTGCGGGAACCGGAGGAGGCGGGACAGGCGCTGGCGTCTATGCCCGACCAGGTGATAGCGGGGCATGTGTGAAAAAAGTCTGGAGGGAAATATGGAGGATAAATTATACCGGCATCTGACGGAGGAAGAAGACGGGGCAAGAGTGTATTCTGTGGCGGAGGCTGTGGAATATCTGAATCTGCATTATCCAAAGGTGGCGCCCAAGAGCGAAGAGACGATCCGCAGGGCGATTCGGACGAAGCAGCTGAAGGCTGTGATGAACCAGGGCCGGGAGGGCCACCAGATTTATGAACAGGATCTGAAAGCCTATGGAGATGCGAAATACGGGAAAAAACTGAAAAAGGCCGGCATTATGGTGGCGGATACGCTCCGGCAGGCCCTGTCCGGCGGGGAAGAGCCGGGAAAGTTTTACGAGATTTTAAAAAAATATATCAGTCAGGAGCTGGATTCGGCCCATTACAAGCTGAAGCTGTATGAGGAAAAGGCAAAGTGGGAGGAAAAACGGAAAAATCTTCTCTGCCAGAAACAGATGCTGGAAAACGAGCTGGAACAGTGCGACAGTGAAATCCAGGCCTTTAATCAGGAAATCTGCCAGCTGCCATATGGCCGGTGACGGGCTGAAAAACCGGGCTGGCTGGCCGGATCAGTACGGAGAAAGAAAGCGATGAGCAGAATCTTAATATGCGCCAACACCCTGTCGGGGAAAACAACTTTTATGTATGGAATGTTTCATCAGATGATGAAGGGAATTTATGGCTTTACGCTGGTGCCGAAGGAGCATTTTGCCCGGTTTAACCGCCAGTGCAAGCGGATCGGAGATACCAGCCTGCCTCTGAGCGAGCGTTTTCCGGCTCCCAGCGACAGCATGGAGGAATATCGTTTTATTCTGAAATACAATTTGAAAACTGTGGACGAAATCCAATGGATCGATTACCCGGGCAATTTGCTGGAGGAGGATGAGGATAATCCGGATAATGCCCGGCTGATGGATTATCTGAATGGGACAGACTGCCTGTTTCTCTGCGTGGACGGATCTCATTTCAACCATGAGACAAAGGAGGGAATATTGAGCGCGATTCACCGGGAAGGCGGCGGGATGGAGCTGAATTTTCTATTGAACCGGGCCGCCGCAGACCGCCAGACAGGGGAAGACCGCCCGCTGCCGCCGGTCTGTCTGATTATTACGAAATATGACCTGGTGGAGCCGCAGAAGCGCAGCGGAGATTTTCTGGTGGAGATTTTGAGAGAGGCGTTTCCGATCCTTTTTGTTCCGTCTTCTGCCGGCGGCGGACGTCTGGTTTCGGTCTGCCCGGTGACGCTGGGGAAGGATATCAGCAGAGGCGGGAGGCTGGAGCCCAAAAATGTGGAGAAGCCCTTTTGCTATCTGACCTTTTTGCGTCAGGCGGAAGAACTGAGGCGCCGCCGCCGGGAGCTGGACCGGCTGGAGGAGCGGACGCGGCCTTTCCGAAAAATAGCGGAGAAACACAGGGGATACCGGAAAATAATGGAGCGGCTGCCTCGAATGGTATGGCCGGCTGCAGAGGGGGATATCCGAAGGATGGAGGCGGAATACCGGCAGGCTGAGGCTGATCTGAGACAGATGAAGGAATCGCTTCAGAATATGGCGCTGTTTTGCGGCGGGCGTGAGCTCCCCTGGGACAGCCTGATCGGAGAGAGAACAGACGGAAAAGGCAAGACAGACAGAGAGGACGGTACAGATGACGGCAGGTGATGGAGGGGCGCTGATCCACTGCAGGACGAAATACTGTGATTTCCCCGGGGCGATCTTTCAGTGTCCGCAGGATATGTCTTTGGCGGAGCTGTATGGATTTCGCCGGCTGATTTTGCAGACAACGGGGGAGATCGAAGAGCTGAGGCATTCTGGACGGATCCGCCGCGCAGTTATCGCGGGGAAGCGGCATCTGGCGGCCGGCCTGACAGGTTATCTGAAAGATATTATGGGAGATGGCGGACTGTATACAGACGAGGGAGGCCGGCCGGTCTATGGCTTTTTTGCATTTGTCTGGAAGCGGGAAGAACTCCCGGAGCATCTGGCAGAAGGATTTCCATCCATGGAGAGCTTTCAGGAGCTGATCCGCCGGTGGGTTTTGCCCCGGTGGGAGAACCGGTACTGGGAACAGCCAAAGAGAGGCTGTTATGATGAAAAAATTCTGCTGGCTCCATTTCCCGGTCTGGAAGAAGGAGAGGGGAAGGCTGGACGGGCCAATACATCCGGCAGCCGGCTGAAAATTTATCCGGCAGGGCAGGAATGGCTGCTGCTGCGCCAGGCGCTGTCAGCAGCGGCGGAGGAGAACAGGACGGTTTCAGGATGCACCTGCTTTCCCGGGGAGATGGCCGGGCTCCGGTCAGCCTTTATGAATATTTCCTGCGCCGGGCCAAAGGAGCCGGTTTGGAAGCAGCGGGAAAAGAGCGGGAAATATGCGTATATGCTGCGAATGACCTGGGACAGGCAGCCTGTACCGGCCGGCAGGCTGGAAAAACAGCTGCGGCGTATTCTGCGGAAAAATGCCGGAGCCGCAGGCATAAAAATTCTCTGCCGGGTAACGGAAATTCGGACGGCGGGCGGCGTGACCAGAGTATGGATGGAGACGGACCGGAAGCTGGATCAGAGATTTTGCAGACAGTTTCTGGCGGCTTTGGCGGCGGCTTTTGAGCTGGAAACCTGCCGGTGCAGGATGGCGGAGCGGAAGAATGCCTGCCTTTGCAGGCGGCGGACGGGAAAGTGAGGGGCAATCCAAGATGGAGAAAGCGGCAGTGCTGATACATAGCAGAACCCGTTATCGGGATTACAGGCAGAAATTTCTGGTGCGGCCTGTAGATATGGAGGAAACACAGATTTATCACTGGAGGGAGCTGGTACAGCGGTGCACTGTCTGCCCGGAGGAGCTGCGCCGGACGCGGAAGCTGCGCCGGGCTGTCATCAGCGCGGATGGTTATATAGCGGTGGGAGCCGCCGGTTATTTCCGTGATCTGTACCCCGCAGCTTTTGAGGATGAGGGGGGCCGGCCGGTTCAGGGATTTGTGGGCCTGGTCTGGAAGCGGGAGGATATGCCGGCCCAGCTCTATTTCCCTTCCGTCCAGGTATTTCGTTCCGCGGTGACGGAATATATGATTCCGCGGTGGGAGGAGCCGGTGAATTGCCTGGATGGCGAAAAGGCTTCTTTTTCTGATTACCGGGACAGAAGGGAGGACGGCGGAGAATGGGGTTGGCCGGACAGCCCGGAGGAGGAAAAGGGGCTGGAGCAGGCGCTGCGGCAGGCAAAAGACGGCGAGGATGTTTTTTTCTGTGCCGGGCTGCCGGCAGAGGAAAAAAGAAAAGAAGAAGGGGGCCGGAAGGGAGAAGCAGCCAAAAAAGAAAGCGCCGGGCAAAGACATGCCAGCTTAAAGGCTGCGGCCGCTGTCTGTCTGATCTGCGCTGCGGTAATGGCGGCTGTATGCCTGTTTGGCGCGCAGGGGCGGCTGCGCGTCCTGACAGGGGTGCTGGCCGGCCTTTTTGTCCTGGCCTGGGGCTGGGAAACAGTCAGGCTGGTTTGCGGCGGCAGGCAGACAAAGAAATCGCCTGCCGGTGAAATCTGCGAAATGCCCCGGAAGGACAGACGAAAGGGAGAGGAGGAAGGCCGCTGTGGGGACGATATCTATCTGCTCTGAACCGTATCGGGAATATATAGGGGAAAAGGACTGGGAGGCAGTTTTGACCGGAACCGGAGAAGGGGAAAATATTATCGGGGCGGACTGGCAGGAAAGAGGGCTGTGCGCCCGCTTTTTAAGTCAGGGACGGGCGCTGCCTCTTTTTTCAGATGGGGAATATTGGATAAAAAAGGAAGAAAACTGCCGGAACAAGGATTTTTTTATCAGACAGATCAGCGCCTTTTTCCAGAATATCCAGGGAGAATTTTTCCGCAGCGGCAGGAAAAGAACCGTTCTTTTGGTCAGTGTGCCGGAGCCCAGGCTGGAAGCGGGCGTCTGGAGAAAATATGCCGGGCAGCTGGAAGAGGAGCTGGCGGCCCTTCCGGGGGGCGTGCAGGTGCTCTTTTTTCCCAGGGTTCAGGCGGTGTGGAGACATTGTGTCTCTCTGGGCGATGTGCAGGGAGTGGTGCAGGTGCTGGATGAAGAGATGCAGATCCTTCTGGGAGAGAAGGATGTGACGGTGATCTCCTTCGGGAGCAGGCTGGCAGGCTGCGGCCGTCCCCAGCGCTATTACCATAGCCCGGTGGTCTACCGGGAAAATAATTTTCTGTACGAGCCGGACCGTTTTCTGTATGAGGAGAGGCGCTTCCCTTCCTGGTATCAGGCCGTCAGCCGGATTCTTGAAAAGGTGTTCCAGGCGAAGGGGTACCGGAAGGAAAACGGGCGGCTGGCGCTGACCGGAGATCCGGACAGCAGGGATTGTGTGGCCAGAGCGCTGTCCGACATGGACGCAGTGGAGGACAGGGCGGCGCTGGAAGAGGTATGGGACGTCCCTTCCTGCCTGCTGGAATGGTACTGCAGCCGCGCCGGGCTTCCCTTTTGGGCGGAGGGCCGGAAGGAAAACGGGCAGCGGGAACAGGACGCCGGCGATATATGGCGTATCTGACGGTAAGGGAGAAATAAAGATGCAGTTCAATGGTTTTCGGATCAATAATATGAAAAGCTACCGGAAATATTTTTCCTTCCCTGAGCTGGCCGGGGCCATAGAAAACGGAACCTGTCTGGAATGGATGGAGGAACAGGCAGCAGCCATAAAAAAGAGGGAAGGGGCTGATCCGGCGGCAGGGCAGACGGCAGGCGAGATCGCCAGACTTCTGAAAGAACAGGAAATGGAAGAAGGGGAGGGGCTGTTTGACAGTCTGGTAGATGCGTCTGCTTATGGGGATGCGGCTGCCGAGATTCTCCGGCAGGCCATGTCAGGGCCGGACGGGCCGGAAATCTCTGAACCGCAGGCCAGAAGCCAGCTGCGCCTTCTTTTGCTGTGCCATGCGCTGGCGGGAGCGCCGGTGAGAGACAGGCAGCGGGCGGCAAAGTGGCTGCGGGAACGGTGCGGCAAGGCTGTCAGGAAGGAAAGCGCAAAGGAAAGCGGCAGCTGGCCGGTGCAGGAAGCGGAAGGAGGCTGCTGCCTGCCTTTGGCTAAGCTGTCAGAGAAAAAGGGAATATTCCGGTGGATTCAGATCCAAAACAGCGGAGAATATGTGGAAGAAATCCGGCTGGCCGGAAAGGAAGGCATTCTCTCTGTCAGAAAACTGGCGCCGGGCGGGACGCTCTGGTATCTGGACCGGGAAGGCTTCGTCAGGTGGGGCCGCAGGGTCTGTGTGGAAGGAAACAGCTACAGCTGCACAGACCGGTCAGGGCGGCTGATCGTGGATGGGCATCCGATGGCAGGCGGCGACCT